>JANMIB010000399.1:0-19359 GCA_031375605.1 Allobosea sp.
AGCCGATGCCGATGGGCGACGGTGCCTCGGCATACACATCGAACATCTCGTCAGTCCCGAAAACGCGGTAGAAGTCGCGCTCTGAGAGATCGGCGCCGGTAATCCCGCGCTGGCGGTATCCAGTGGCAATCCGCTCCAGCAACTTTGCCAGAATTGCAAACGGGACATTGTCAGGCTTGAGCATCGTCATGCACCTCGCCGCTTGTGGATGGCCGGTGGCCGTAGATATGATGAAGATGCCGTCCGGCTGATCCGGCAACACGGGTGTTGGCTGAGCGTGCGAGGTCCAAGAGGACAGGCTCCATGCCTGGAACGGGCTTGATCTCCTCCGTGGCGGTCATGGCCGCGAGCTCATCGAAACCGCGTGCCATCATCCGGCGCACCAATTCCGGCGAGTGACTGCACAGTTCGTGCAAATAAAAGTCGATATCGTTGAAGGGCATGTCAGGCGGGGCATGGCCCTGCCGCCGCTCCAGCAGGTCCAGCATCCAGAGAGCAGCGTGCTCCTGGTCTGGGTTCGAGCCATCATACGACCAGAACGGACCGGCCACGCCCGGCCGCATCAGCTCTTTGGACGTCATGATGGCCAAGAGTTCGGCGTCTGTTGGATCAACGAGCTCATCGTCGCAGCTCTGGCCCAGACAGCGCGCGGCACAACCCCGCACATAGGTGGACGGATGATCAAGCAGCGCCATCCAGCGCCCGGCTTGCCGGGGCCAGTCGTCGTCAATCGGCTCCAGCAACAGGAGCGTACCCTCGACGATGTCAGGCCTCACGCCAGCGCGGGGCCGTGTCCGGAGATCATCAAGCCATGTCTGGAAAGGTGTGCGGAAAGGCTCGTTGTCACCCGTGAAGCGCAGATTTTCGAGAACGAAGGGAATGATGTCGGGGTGAATGACATGAGCTGCCTCGACCTCGCCAAGCAGCCATGCGAGCCGCGAAACCGCCTTTGCGTCGTCGCGCTCCTTGAAGGGCACCGAGGATGGCTCCGCCCAGAGCACAGCCGTCAAAAGCCGCTCTACCGCGCATGACCTGATCTGGGCATTGTCGTGGACAAGCCAGGGCGCAAGCGCACAATAGTGTTCTTCCCACTGAACAGGTGTGAACTCCATCGCCGACTCCCTGAGATCCCAGAACGCCTGATTGTCGCGCTGTGTCATGGCTGCCTTTCGTGCGGCATCGAAGTCACGGACCAACTCTGGCGCAGGATAGGATGATGCGTCGCTCAAGGCCACTTGCACGCCCGCATGTTTGCCTGTCAGGTGTGTGAATGATGAAAGCATGTCGGATCTGCCTCAAGACGTGCCTCACATCCCTGCTGTTGGCGGCGATGCCGGGGCTTGCATGTGCAAACACTGCTGACCTGACCATCGAGGTTTCGGGTGATCTGGCACAGCATGGCGGGGTCGTGACCGTTTATCCCCTGCCGGTGACGGCGGATCAGTGGTCCGGCGATGCCAGTGCCAATGCGCCAGCAACAATCCGGCTGGAGGCACGCTATGCCGAAATCCAGCTGCGCCATCCCGCCAATGGAACCTTCGTTTATCGCTTTCGGTCACCTGAAGCGAAAACTGCGACGGAGCGCCACCCGACACAGGTACTCTCCGTCATCGGGACAGACGAGAAGAACCGTGGCCCGCAAATGAGTGTGGGTTTCAAGGACGCGTACTCGTCTGGTGGGCGGATCATCCGCGTGCCACCACTGGCAGAATATGCTGGTCAGGATGAGGCCACGCGCAGCGAGGCCCGTTGGGGCATCACGACTGGCCGGTATCCACCGCCGCCCGCCGATGAGGGCAGCGCCCGTGTGCTCAGTGGGATTGCCCGGGAGGATATGCAAAAGCCTGCACTCGCCTGCACCGGCAGCACAACCGTGCAGGTCTGTGTCATTCCGGCGGACAAGTGGGAGAGGCTGACGGCACTCTGGTGGCGCGAGTTGGCGGAAAGCCGACTGGACCGCATGAGAGATCGCGCCGTGGCCCGCTGTCATGCTGGTCCACCTGAAGGGCCTGGCCGGTGCGAAGCCGATCCAGCGTCCAAAGAGCCGGAATACGTGAAGCGGCGGTAGCTGCAAGACATTGGCTGGGTTGTCGTCAACAGTCTCGTGACGCGCGGCTTTTACAAGCTTGGGTTGACGTCCGTCGTTTTGGCAAGTGCTGCCACACCACAACGGTGAGCAGCACCAACGTGGCTACGAAACCAGCCGTCGGCAGAGGTATAGGTAGCCCGAAAGGAAACCGGTAGAGCGCGACGTACGCGGCGGTCTCGAGCAGCGCCAGAACAGCCAGGATTGGAACGAACAGTCGCAGTTCCCCTTTTCTGCGTGTCATGGCAAACACAATGGCAACCAATGCCAGAAGCGTCAGGACGAAAAAAGCCGGAATGATCTCCGGTGCGTGCTTCCGGTAGTCTGCGCCAATGATGGCGACGGGCGTCAACAAGAGCGGCCATGCGACCAATTCGGGGCCAGAGGTTGCTCTATTGGTCTTGTCGGCAACTCGTATCGTGACAAGAACTGTCATCGCAACCAAGGTGAAGAAGGTCGCACCGATCGCCAGATAAGCAAAGTGTCCAAGCGGTGGTGGTTCGATAACAACCGGCCACAGTGGCACATTTCCCAGCAGATCGGTCACCGCCTGCATGGCGAAAACCATCCAGAAGCCGTGGCCAAGGCCGAAACGCTCGATCAGCCACGCGCATGCAATGACTGCGCCCGTACCGCCCAGCAGCGACACAACCGGCATGATGGCAGGCTGTGCGTGGCCGATCATTGGATCATCAGCGGTAAAGTTCGCGATGATGTTGTTTCCGTTTGACCAGGCGATGGTCGCAGTGGCGAGCAGAACGAGCCAGGAGAAAGGATTGGCGTAGCCATTCCGGGTAATCCAATGGGTCCACCGCTCCGGCAGAAAGATGACACCCAGCTGCGCGAAGGTCGTAGCCAGCAGCCATGATGGCAACGCAACAGCCGCAACAGTGTGCGTCCTGACAAGTTCGGCACCGCGGTGTTCAACGGCATTGGCAACCCCGAAAATCGGGATCTGATGCAGCGTTGTGATGGCGGCGAGGGCCAGAAGTGTGATCACCAGCGACCAGATAGCGCCGCGAATTGCCGGCACACCAGGCTTCCACCGCCTTGCTCTGGAGACAAGCATCACAACCAAACTCCATCCCAAACCAGAGCACTATCACGGGTTTTGTGGCGAAGCACGGAAGGCCTGCCACAGCTGCTGCACCAGCACCGCAAACAGCGCAACGGTCACCACGAGCGCGCCCGTCGGCGCCGGAGAGCTTAGTCCGCCGGGCGTAAGTTCAATCACAAACGCTGCGGTCTCGATCAGTGCGAGTGCACTCAGGATTGGAATAAACAGATGTGACTGGGCATCGCGGCGCGTCAGACTGAACGTGATCGCACCAAGAACCAGCAGTGTGACCGGCACAAGGATGATCAAGATGCCGGGAAATACCCTCATTCGGTCGTCAAATGCCAAGACGTCGAGCAGAAGCGATGTAGCCGGGTACGATACAACGACCACCACCAGTAGAGGCCAGACAACGAGTTCAAGACTGCCACCATGGCTTCGGGCATGGAGCGTGATGAGGACGATCAAGGTCACCATGGCGACAAGGATAGCGCCAGCCGTGATAATCGTTGTTGGCGCGAAAGTACCAAAGCCCAGCATCGAGAACCACTGCAACATCGTGGTACTGGTTTCGAGCGTTGTCTGGATGGCAATGGCGATCCAGAAGCCGTAGCCGATGCCGAAACGGTCGATCACCCACGCCAGCGCGACAAATGCCGCCGTTCCGGCGACGAGCGAACCGATCGCCAAGAGATGAAACGACTGGTTGGTCGGCTGATCTGTCATCGCCCCCAGCGCCGTTACAACGCCGTATGCGTGGGAGCAGGCCAAACCCGATGTCACGAGCAGCACAATTACACCAAACGGGTTGATATAGCCGTCGCGGATCAAGTGCAGCGTCCATCGTTGGGGCAGGATCACCACAAGCAGTTGGATCCAGGCAGAAGCAGTCAGCCATGACTTGAGTGCAACTGCCGCAATCGAATATGTCGGGGCAGGCACGAAGCTGATGCGCGCCAGAACATCAGCGATGCCGACAATCGGTATGTGATGAAGCAGCCTGATGGCAATCAACGCCACGAAAGTAATCACCAGCGAAGGGATGATTCCGCGGGTCGCTGGGGTATCGGGCTTGGGCGATGTTGATTCTATAGCAACCATGATAAATCTGTTACGCCTGTTCTACGCATTTCGCGACATGGTACGCAGTTGAAAAACATCGCACAATGACATCATCCACGACAATAAAATCGTATCTTGCAACTCTGGTTATTGTTGGTTTCTGGGCAGGGCCTGCCGCAAGCTTTCAGGACATAGATCTCGAAGCTGTTGGTAAACGCGCACAGTCCCAGTTGGGGCCAAACTTCCTTGGCAGCATGGGCAGAGGCAACAAGAGCGTCACCATTGGCTGCGCCAGTTGCACGGGGCTTACCATGGTCACGATGAGCATAGGCCGACAGACCGACGGGACCGAGGAACGGGTGCGCTCCGGGCAGACGACGATGGCCGATCTGGAGCGGCAATGCCAGGCAAATGAGCCGACATGCCGTGTCACGCGGGCCGATGTTGGCGGCGCAGTTGGTTGGTTGACCAGCTATGCCAGTGGACGCCTCGCAGGCAATACGCACGTGCTCGTGCTCAATGGTGATATGCTCATCGTACGTTCGATGGCCGACAAATCCAAGACAGCCCGCGACAACATGCTGCGCATGCAACGCAGCATCATCCCGGAGATCATCTCGCGCTGAGTGCTCGGATTCGTAGCTCTGATGCCTTGAGTACACCCCATGAATGATTTCTGGACAATGCAAGCCATCAACCTCGGCACCATTCAGCGCGAGCGATGGAACGGCTATTTCAGTGCAATGGTGCAATGGCTCACGTCTGATGATGCAAGGGCGCGATCCGGTGCTGTCGAACGTCTCGTCATGGCGACATTCCGTGCAGAACCGAATACGACGCCATTTCATTTCCAGGATGAGACCTATGATGAGCATTGCGTGGTGCGCATGGAATGGCTGCTGGCTGCCGTCAGCGCTGCGCAAGTGCACCACCTTGATGTGATGCCAGCGCTGCTGAAGACGCTTCGCAATCACGGCAATCATCCGCCCTTCGACACACCGCTCGCGAGGTGGCTTGCCGACATCGAGGCCGCGCCGCCGATCGGCGTCGATCCCAACCATGCACTCGGCATCCGCCTGCTCGTTCAGCCGTTCACCGATTGGGCATCGGCGTCAGCCTGCCTGTTGCCGATGCTGGACCATCCGGCCACGTATCCGCGCGCCTGCGCCGCCCATCGGTTGAGCCGCCGGGCAAACAAGGAATGCGCTGATCCGACCGAAGACGAGGTGATTGCCCTGATCGTCGACAAGGAACTTGTCCGGCCTGGCGTGCTCGGCCCGTTCTGGGCTGACCGATATGACTTTAGGGATCATCCCGAAAAGACATTCTGGCTGCTCGATATCCTCGAACGGCGGAATGGCAGTGCGCCGTTCGATCTGCCCTTCAATGATTTTGATTTTTGTCTGCACGAGCTTTGCAGCACGAGTCCGGACCTCGTGCGCCGCATGATGGACAAGGGCTTTGAAGAACTCGCTTGGCTCACAGCAACCGAGCATGCTGCAGAAATCGAGGGCATGGAGCCCATCCTGCGCGAGCTGGCAAGAAGCACGAACCCTGCCATTGCGGCAAGCGCGGCGAAGCATCTGGCAAACCAGTACGGCCCTGACGCGCCGCGGCCGCAGGTGTCGCATCCGGCCCGTTGATGCTGCTGTGCGGGTCAACGGGCCGGGTTGCCACACCAAAGAAGGTGTGGGCATTTCGCCATTGGATCATGGTTATTCAGAGCATTGTGCACCCAAAGAACCAGTATCCAATTTTGTGCACAATGTTCCAGACTATCTTGATTGGTTACCTTTCCGCATTGGGATGGGTCTCATCACAATGCGCGACAATCTCAGAAACTGCTTTAGGATGTTGTGGCACGCTTCACGCTTCCATCAAACGATACCCCACCCCCGGCTCTGTCACGATGAAGCGCGGATTGGCGGCATCGTCGCCGATCTTGTCGCGGATGTGGCCGATGGCGATGCGCAGATAATGCGTATCGCTGACATGAGCTGCACCCCAGATCGTCGTGAGGATCTGCTTGTGTGCGACCAGACGGCCTGCGTTGCGGGCAAGCAGCGCCAGCACGTCAAATTCCTTCCTTGTCAGCCTTGCCTCAACGCCATCGACAGAAACGCTATGGGTCGCGAGGTTGATGGCCAGCGCACCAAAAGAGAATTCCGGTTTCTCAGCTGTTCCCACCGGGCGTTTGCGCAGCAAGGCCCGCAGGCGGGCCATCAACTCACCGGTGGAAAACGGCTTGGTAACATAATCGTCCGCCCCGGTATCGAGCGCAGCAATCTTCTCGTTGTCGCCGTCCCGGACAGACAGGATCAGGATCGGTACCTGCGACCATTCGCGGATGGCCGAAATCACGGCCTTGCCATCCATGTCCGGCAATCCGAGATCAAGAATGATGGCATCTGGCGCTGTGGTGGCGGCCAGCTCGATGCCTTGCCGACCTCGATCAGCTTCGATCATGTCGAAGCCACCTGAGCTGAGCACGATCTTCAGGAAACGCCTGATTGGTGCTTCGTCGTCGATCACAAGGATGCGGGGCTGTTCGCTCATGCGCCATCATACCCCGTCACCACATCAGCCGACATCGGCAATGTCATCACGATGGTCGTGCCTTTGCCGGTTGGGCCAGCGTCTGCTCTGACAGAGCCGCCATGGGCCTCGATGAGACCCTTGACGATAGCGAGACCCATGCCCGTTCCAGCAGGCGCGGCGTCGCCCCGGCCTGCACGGTGGAAGAGATCGAACACTTTGTCCCGTTCATCGGGCGCAATTCCCGAGCCCTCGTCAGCGACACTGAGAGACACCTCTTTGCCAGCCACCATGGCGCGCAATGTGATGACGGTTCCTGCGGGCGCATATTTGGATGCATTCTCCAGCACATTGGCAAGCGCCTGCCCGATGAGGACCGGGTCGACATCAACCGGCGGCAGGTTTTTGGGCAAATCGACGACAAGCGCGTGCCCCGCCAGCACACGGGCAAGATCGCTGCGAACGGTGCCGACAATCTCGGCCAGATCGACAGCGCTTCGCTTGAGTTTGAGGGCGCCATGGCCAAGGCGGGTCATGTCGAGCAGGTTCTGCACGGTACGATCAAGACGGCGCGCCTCGTCGAGAGCACTGGCAATCAGTTCCTTGCGCGATGTGTCATTCAGAACATCGTAGCTTTCGGACAGACTGGACGTCGCGCCGATGACCGTGACCAGCGGAGTGCGAAGATCGTGGCTCACTGCATTCAGCAGGGCCGCACGCAGCTTGTCGCTTTCGGCGGCGATACGGGCACCAGCCAGATCATCGCTCAACCAGTTGCGCTCCACGGCGACCGCCACCTGGTCCTCGACCGCCAGCAACAGCCGCTTCGTGTCGGGGTCGGTTGCACGGCTTGGATCCCTGAACTTGACTCCGATGACACCAAACGGCTTTCCCGCCGTTGCCAGCGGCACAAAGAGCCAAGCGCTGTTGGGCAGGGTACCTGTGCCGAGGCCTGCCGCTTCAGCCTTGTCGTACGCCCAGCGGGCGGCACCCGTCGCCGACGCATCCAGATCCTCCTCGATCGACGGCCAGCCCTGCACCTGTTCCAGCTGTCCACCAGCATCGGGCGTCATGATGAGAACATGGGCATCCAGCACCCGCGCCACGTGGCTTGCTGCCGCCCACAGCACATCATCGGCCTTTGTCGCCGAGGCAATCTTGCGGGCAAATTCATAAAGCGTCTCGGTTCTTGCCTGTGCCGCCCGCATGCTCTCGATCTGCGCCTTCAGGCGGCTGGCCAGCGTGCCGGTGAACAGGGCACCCATCAGAAAAACAGCCAGCGACACAACGTCGGACCCACGCGAAACATTCAGTGTCAGGTAAGGCTCGGTGTAGAAGAAGTTGTAGGCGAAAAACCCCAGAACGCTGGTGATCAGGGATGCAACCAGCCCAAACCGCGTGCCAACCAGCATGACAGCCAGCAGATAGAGCACGGTGATGGCACCACTGGGGATGGCATCGACCAAGGTGATCGGCCAAGCCAGCGCCGTTGCCAAAGCAATGGCACCCAATGCAGCCACAGGCGCGCGCCAGCGAAACTCGAGCCTGCTACGGTTCCTGATTGCTTTTTTGCGTTCAGTCCGCGTGTGGGGCGTCACCACCGTGACCTCAAAATCGGTCGCCGCATCGAGCAGTTTTTCCGACACAGGTTCGCGTATGAAGCTCATCAATCTCTGGATCGTGGCGTTGCGCCAGCGCGCGCGACCAATGACCAGCCGTGTGACGTTGCGGCTGCGGGCAAAGCGCAGCAATTCGCCGGACGCGTCCGATTCCGCGCGCAAGGTTACTGTCTCGGCACCAAGTGTCTCGGCTAGCCTGATCGCCTCCTGGGCAATATGTCGTGCTTGCACGCCCATCACCTCATGCCTCGGCGTGACGACAGTTGCGACAATCCACGGGATCTTGGCCCGCTCGGCCATGCGCTTGCCGGTGCGCACCAGAGCCTTGGCAACGGGGGCCTCGTTGATGCAGACCAGAAGCCGCTCCTCGGTCGGCCAGATGCCAGAGACGGCATTCGCCTGCATGAACGCCAGCATGTCGGCATCGACCCGACCTGCCGTGGCACGGAGCGCCATTTCGCGCAGTGCCGTCAGCTTGCCTTTGGTGAAGAAGCTCTCGAGCGCGCGCCCGGCCTGCTCTGGCAGATAGACCTTGCCGTCCTTGAGCCGGTTGATCAGTTCCTCTGGTGGCAGGTCGATCAGCTCGATCTGGTCAGCCTTCTGCAAGACTGCATCGGGGACGGTCTCTTGCACGCGGACGCCCGTGATCTGCGCCACGGCATCGTTCAGGCTTTCGATGTGCTGGATGTTGAGCGTGGTCACGACGTCGATGCCGGCATCCAGCACCTCCATCACGTCCTGCCAGCGCTTGGGATGGCGCGAACCCGGCGCATTGGTGTGGGCAAACTCATCGATCAGCGCGATCTGAGGCCTGCGGGCCAGCAACGCGTCGATGTCCATCTCGGCAAGCATCTGGCCGCGGTATTCGATTGGCTTGCGTGGCAGTTGTTCGAGGTTTGCTAGCAGGTTGGCCGTTTCCGCACGGCCATGGGTCTCTACCAGCGCAACCACGACATCGACGCCTGCGCGCTGACGGACGCGGGCTTCCTCCAGCATGGCGAAGGTCTTGCCCACACCGGGTGAGGCACCAAGGAAAATCTTTAGCTTGCCAGGCCTCGCTGACCCGCAATCCTCGGCGCGTGCGGCGTCGAGGAAGCTCTCGGGGGATGGCCTCTTGTCGTATGCTGCCGTCATGATGCTGTCTTGCGCCTCAAGGCTTTATCCCGTCCAGTGCAAGATTGAGCGCGAGAACATTGACCCTTGGCTCGCCGATGATGCCAAGTTCGCGCGGCTCGGTCTGCCGCGCAAGCAGCGCAAGCACCCGTTCTGGTGGCAGATTGCGGGCGGCGGAAACCCGCGCGACCTGCACAAGCGCAGCTGCGGGCGAGATATGCGGGTCAAGCCCGGAGGCGGAAGCCGTCACCAGATCGGCTGGCTGGGGGCCAGAGCCGATGTTCTTGGCGCGGCCTTCAACAGCATCGCGCAACGCCTTGCTGGTCGGGCCAAGATTGGAGCCTGTTGAACTGGCGGCATTGTAAGGTGCGTCAATGGTCTTGGACGCGTCCGTCGGATCAGCCGCGCTGGTCGCTGAAGGCCGACCATGGAAGTAACGATCAGACACGAAACTCTGGCCGATCAGAGCCGACCCGACCGCCACACCTTCGCGCCTCACAAGTGAACCGTTTGCTTGCGCAGCAAACACCGTCTGGCCGATGCCGGTGATCACCAGAGGATAGAGGAGGCCTGTCAGCAGCGTGAACAGCGTGAGCAGGACGAAAGCGGGGCGAAGGTGGGACATCGATTGCTCCTCAGACAAGGCCGAGCGTGGTGACGATGAGATCGAGTGCCTTGATGCCAACGAAGGGCACGATCAGGCCGCCGACCCCGTAAATCAGAAGGTTGCGCGAGAGCAGCGCCGATGCTGACGAGGGCGTGTATTTGACGCCTCTCAGCGCAATCGGGATCAGCGCGATGATGACCAGCGCATTGAAGATGATCGCCGACAGGATGGCGCTTTGAGGCGAGGCCAGACCCATCACGTTCAGCAGCCCCAGCCCCGGATAGGCCGTCACGAACAGAGCGGGCAGGATGGCGAAATACTTGGCCACATCATTGGCGATCGAGAACGTGGTCAGCGCCCCGCGCGAGATCAGCAATTGCTTGCCGACCAGCACGATCTCGATCAGCTTGGTGGGGTCACTGTCGAGGTCGATCAGGTTGCCGGCCTCCTTGGCCGCGGGCGTGCCGGAGTTCATCGCGACACCGACATCGGCCTGGGCCAGCGCAGGCGCATCGTTCGAGCCATCGCCGCACATGGCGACGAGCTTTCCAGAAGCCTGCTCGTTGCGGATGTATTCAAGTTTCTTCTCGGGCGTGGCTTCCGCCAGAAAATCGTCGACACCGGCTTCGGCTGCGATGGCGGCCGCCGTCAGCGGGTTGTCCCCGGTGATCATCACGGTGCGTATGCCCATCCGGCGCAGTTCGGCGAAGCGCTCCCGGATGTTCGGCTTGACGATATCCTTGAGGTAAATGACGCCAAGGATGCGGTTTCCGCGCGCAACAACCAGCGGCGTGCCGCCTGCATTGCCGATCTTGCTGACGGCCTGATGGAGATCAGCAGATGCCTGCATGCCGAGATATTTCAGCACACTGTCTGCCGCGCCTTTGCGAATACGCCCGCCATCGGCAAGATCGACGCCGGACATGCGTGTCTGCGCCGTGAAGGGCACGAAGGTGCCGGTATCTGCGACCGGCTCAAAGCCGAACAGCTTGGCGGCCAACTCGACAATGGAGCGCCCCTCCGCCGTCTCGTCGGCGAGCGATGAGAGATAAGAGGCTTGGGCCAGCTCGCGCTCGGTAGCGCCGTCCACGGCCACGAAAGCCGCAGCCATGCGATTGCCGAAGGTGATGGTGCCGGTCTTGTCGAGCAGGAGTACATCAATGTCGCCAGCGGCCTCGACCGCACGGCCTGACTTGGCAATGACATTGGCCTTCACCAGCCGGTCCATCCCGGCGATGCCGATGGCCGAGAGAAGGCCACCGATGGTTGTCGGGATGAGTGTCACGAAAAGGGCGATCAGATAGATGACCGGGATTGTCGTGCCCGACCAGGAGGCGAAGAAGGGCAGCGTCACCACCACGAACAGGAACACCAGTGTCAGCGCTGCCAGCAGGATGTCGAGCGCAATCTCGTTGGGTGTCTTGGCACGCTTGGCCCCCTCCACCAGCGCGATCATCCGGTCGATGAAGGTGTCGCCCTGTTTCGCCGTGACACGGACCACAAGCCAGTCCGACACGATGGTCGTGCCGCCTGTCACCGAGGAGCGATCACCACCAGCCTCGCGGATGACGGGCGCGGATTCGCCGGTGATGGCGCTTTCGTTGACCGAGGCAACACCGTCAATGATCTCGCCATCGGTGGGAATGATGTCGCCAGCCGTGACGAGGATGACCTCGCCCGGCTCCAACAGCTCAACCTCCTGCGTTTCATAAATCTCGCGGTTGGCGGGGTCGATCAGCAGCTTGGCCCGCACCGTCGACTTGGTCGAGCGGAAGGCATCAGCGCGCGCCTTGCCGCGCCCTTCGGCAACGGCCTCTGCGAAGTTGGCGAACAGGACCGTGAACCAGAGCCAGATGGCGATTTGCAGGCCAATCCAGAAGGTCTGTCCGCCGGTCAGGCCTTCATGCACCACGAGGATGGTGGCGAAGAGCGAGACGAGCGCTGTGGTGAAGATGACTGGATTGCGGGCGAGCCCCTTGGGATTGAGCTTCTTCACAGCCTGCCAGATGGCCGGTTTGATGATCTCGGGCGCAAACAGACTGATCTCATGAGATATGGTTTTGGACATGATGATGATCCCTCAGAAGGTCTGGCCGGCACGCATGGACATGTGCTCGGCGATGGGGCCAAGGGCGAGAACAGGCAGGAAGGTGAGCGCACCGACGATCAGGATCGTGGCGATCAGCAGCACCACGAACACAGGTCCATGGGTTGGAAAGGTTCCGGCAGTCGCAGTAGCCGGCGTCTTGGCCGCGAGAGAACCAGCGATCGCGAGGATCGGTATGATGTAGCCGAAGCGGCCAAGGATCATCGAAAAGCCCAGGAACACATTGTGCCAGAGCGTGTTGGCGTTGAAACCCGCGAACGCAGAACCGTTGTTGCCGCTGGCAGAGGTGTAGGCGTAGATCAGCTCAGAGAGCCCGTGTGGGCCGGGATCCTGCACGGAAGATTGCGCATTGCCCGTTGCGATGGCCAGCGCCGCGAAGGCCAGGATGCCGATCGGCATGACCAGCAGCGTCAGCGCCGCCAGCTTGATCTCGTTGGCCTCGATCTTCTTGCCAAGATATTCAGGCGTGCGACCCACCATCAACCCTGCGAGAAAGACGGTTATGATGACAAAGAGCAGCATGCCGGTCAGCCCGACGCCGACCCCGCCATAAACGATCTCCCCCAGCTGGATGTTGAGCATGGCTATCAATCCGCCAAGAGGTGTCAGGCTGTCATGCATGGCATTGACCGAGCCATTGGAGGCGGCTGTCGTGGTCACCGCCCATAGCACGGAATTGACAACGCCGAAGCGGACCTCCTTGCCCTCCATGTTGCCAACCGAAGGATCGGCAAAAGCGGCATGGAGCGGGTTGCCGGTCCGCTCGGCGGCATACATGGCAGTGAAAGCGATGAGGATCAGGATGCCCATCGCGGCAAACAGCGCAATGCCCTGCCGCTTGTCACCGACCATGCGCCCGTAGGCGAAGACGAATCCCGCAGGGATGACGAGGATCGCCAGCATCTGGATGAGGTTGGCAATGGCGCTCGGGTTCTCGAAAGGATGTGCAGAGTTGACGTTGAAAAACCCGCCGCCATTGGTCCCAAGCATCTTGATCGCAATCTGTGAGGCAACAGGCCCCAGAGCGAGCGTCTGCTTGCCGCCCTCCAGCGTGGTCACGTCGATTGATGCAGCCAGCGTCTGCGGTATTCCGAGCGCGAGCAGCACCAGCGCGAGAGCGATTGCGCCCGGTAGCAGGATGTAGAGCATGATGCGCGTGAGATCGGTCCAGAAATTGCCGAGACTTGTCGCTTGCCGCGCCGCAAAACCCCGCGCCACCGCTGCCGCAACGGCCATGCCAGACGCTGCCGACAAGAAATTCTGCGTGGTCAGCCCGACCATCTGGCTGAAATGCGACAAGGTGGTTTCGCCACCATAGGACTGCCAGTTGGTGTTGGTCACAAACGAAACAGCCGTGTTGAAGGCGAGGTGCCAGCTCAGGCCGTCAAACCCCTGCGGATTGATCGGCAACAGGTTCTGAAAGCGCAGGATCAGTAGAAGCACAGCGAAACCTGCAAGGTTGAATGAGATCAGCGCGGCGGCATAAGCCGTCCACCGCTGTTCACCCCTGGCACCGGCGGTGCCAAGGACAAGACGCTCGACGGGCGCCAGGAATGTCATCTGTCCGGTGAACACCCGCGCCATGTACCAGCCCAGTGGCATGGCGACAGCAATGAGCAGCAACCCATAAAGTCCTGCTTGAAGAAGATCCGCCTGCATGATGCGCCTCCCTCAGAAGCGCTCGGGCACGATCAGTGCCCCAAGCAGGTAGATGAGCAGGCCCGCAGCAAGCGTGAGGCCGAGAACGATGTCGAAGGTCATGGATGCCACTCTGGTGAGAATGGCGGTCAATTACCCGGTGATCCCGTAAAGGCGCGATGGCGAATATGGCCCGAAGGCATAATGTCCGCGTAAAGCTGGTGAGATCATGCCGCATCTGGATGGGATGCTACCTCTATGGGGAGGTCTGGTGATCAGACATGATGCCGATGACGCACCTGGGGCTGCGATCAGCACATCAATCGGAGCCTCTCAATGCTGCGCGCTGGATGATGTTAAAATTCACGGTGCTGTCTGGCTGCTCGAACAGAACCAGAGCGTCGACGAACAGACGGGCTGTGCCGATGTCGTTGGCCATGACGTCGGCCAAGCCGTCCGCGATGTCGTGGACATCGGCAATGTCGCCACTCAGTGTCATGTGGAAACGATAGTCAGCGCCGATGTATGGATAGCCGAACTGTTCTAGCGCCTCGCGTTGGCGCGTCGTCAAATGCGCGGGTTTGCGCTTGGCGCGATCAACATCCCGCAATGGCGCGCGGAAGTGATCGAAGGCGCGTACCGTATCAGCTTCGAGTTGCTCAAGTGCCGGGGAGGGTAGCGTAGGCGTCAATGCCGCAAAGCCATGCCCGCCATCATCCGCAATGCTGGTGACGGCCAGAGGGCCCAGATCGAAGGCATTGAGCGTGGCCGCGAAGGCCGCCAGTTCAGCCTGGAGGGCTTCACGCGCCTGGCCCTCAGCCAGATGGAAAGGCGCTTTCAGCGTAGCGTGAAACCCGTAAATGCGGGGCCGCATGGTGATCCTGCGCCAGGTTGCCGGATCGATGCCCTCGGGTGCGAAGCCCTCGACATCCACGCCGCTTGCCGCATCCCGGCCCAGCACTTTCGAGCCAAACTGCCACAGTGCCGAGCAAGGCGGCGGCGCGAGATAAATTGCGTAGCGGGCTTCGGACATACGCAAAGCTATCTCGGGAGCACGGATTTCAGGACTGAAACGAAGGTTGCGATACCGTCCTGCAGCGCGCCATCATTCTCGATGCGGATATCGGCTTCCAGGGCTTGGTCCTTCAGAAGGGCACGAGCGAGCCTGCCCTCGCGCTGGTCGGCAGGCTCGCGTCCACGTTGTTCCAGCCTCTGCGCCAAGGTCTCGGCCGAGGCTGTGACATGGACCACAAGAGCCCTCGGAAAGCGGCTGCGAATGACCATTGTCATGTCGCGCGAGACGTTGGCGACAATGACACGGCCACGGGCGAAATCGTCGAGCAGCGAACTTGGCAGGCCATAGCTCAGCCCATTTGCCGACCACCAAAAGGCAAAGCCGCCGCTCTCCGCCCGCAAGCGGAAGGCCAGCGGCGTGACGCTCTCGTAAGGTTCGCTGGCATCGACAGGCCTTGTGATCACGCGCTGCGCGAACACCACGCGTCCGTCGTGGGCAAAAGCGGCCTTCGCGCCGGCGATCAGGCTGTCCTTGCCCGCGCCGCTCGGTCCTGCCAAAGCGACGAAGATACCATGGCCACCAGCCTGCGCAGGAGCCGGTATGGAAGCGTCTGCCTGTTGTGGATTGACAGACATCTTATCAGGCCACGCGCTCACCAGTGCGCCACACGGTGCGCACCACGGGCGTTTCTCCCGAAAGAGCCACGCGCACCAGATCAGCACGTTTCCCGACTGCGATCATGCCGCGATCATCGAGACCCAGAGCTTGGGCGGGTTTCTGGCTCACAAGCCTGATCGCACCCGGCAGACCTTCCACCCCAGGGCTGTCCGCCAGCTGGAACGCGCCCAGCAACAGGCTGGCGGGCACATAATCCGATGAGAGCATGTCGAGCAGGCCGGCATCGGCAAGTTCACGGGCTGCGACATTGCCTGAATGGGAGCCGCCGCGAACCACATTGGGTGCACCCATGACTGTCGCCATACCGGCATCGCGCGACGCCTCGGCTGCAGCATATGTGGTCGGGAACTCCGCAACCGTCACGCCCTCGGCGCGGGAGAGGGCCACTTCCCCGAGCGTCGTGTCATCATGGCTGGCGATCTTGATACCATGGGCCTGTGCGATCGCGACAATCTCCGGGCGGTTTCGGGCTGCGCGATCGGCCCCGGTGTTCTGGCGACGCGCCACGATATTCTGGATTTCAGCGTCGCTCTTGCCGGTTTTGCCGCCATAATAGATGAAATATTTTTCGAGATCGCGGAACTGGCGCTGGCCGGGCGTGTGGTCCATCAGCGAGATGAGCTGGACGGTGAACCGCGCAAGAAATGCCTTCAGTTCGTCCACCACATCGCGCGCCGGAACCTCGCAGCGGATATGCGTGAGGTGATCACAGCGCAGATGCCCGGCGGCGGCGCTGTCAGCGATCATCCTCGCAAACTCGCCCACGCGTGCGCTGACGCCCGCCTTTGTCTCATGCTCATCGATGCCGATGCGGAGCGAGTCGAACACGGTGGTGATCCCTGATGCCGCGATCTGCGCGTCATAGGCCAGCACCGCGCTTGCCGCATTCCATTCGACCTTGGGTCGCGGCATGACATGCGCTTCAAGATGATCGGTGTGGATTTCGATCAGGCCGGGCAGGAGAAAATCACCGCCGAGGTCGATGCCTTGTTCGGGTCCAGGACCGTGGCCGACCTCGCTGATAAAGCCGTTTTCCACCACGATATGGCCACGGAACCTGTCATCAACCGTGATGATCTCGGCATTGCTGAAAACCTGAACATCGCTCATTGTGTTGCCTCATAGCGGGTCAGAAATTCATTGATACTTAACGCGCGAAAATCATCGAGCGCGTCGCGCAGGGCCGAATGGCTCCAGTCCCACCAGGCGAGGCGGTCGAGCCGCGCGCCTGTCGCTGCATCGAAGCGCTCTCGGATCAGGTGGGCGGGCACGCCGCCAACAATCGCGTATGGCGCGACGTTCTTGCTGACCACAGCGCCTGCGCCGATCACGGCACCATTGCCGACTGTCACGCCGGGCAGCACGGTCGCACCATGGCCGATCCAGACATCGTGGCCGATGGTGACGGCATGCTGGCGTCGCCAATCGAAGAACGCGTCCTCGTGGCAAGCGTCATCCCAGTAGTCGCCCGCGCGATAGCTGAAGTGGTGCAGGGTGGCGCGCCATGTCGGATGGTTGGTGGCGTTGAGCCGGACATGGCTGGCCATGTTGACAAACTTGCCGATGGTTGCAGTCCAGACCTCGCATTCGCGCATCATGTAGGAATAGTCGCCAAGACTTGAACTGGTCACCGTGCAGCGCTCTGCGATCTCGGTGAAGCGGCCAATCGTGCAACCGTTGACGCTGGCTGAAGGGTGGATCAGCGGCTGCTCCGAAAGACGCGTCGGGCTTGGTGCCTGTTTGGGTTCTGCGTTCACGCGGCCTCCCGCGCGGCAAAACCCGAGACATCGATGATACGATCAGCGACGCGTGCGCGAACTTCCTCGTCGTGGAAAATGCCGACGAAGGCTGTTCCAGCCGCCTTGCGCGCCGCCATCAGGCCTATCACCGCCTCGCGGTTGGCGGCATCAAGTGATGCCGTCGGCTCGTCGAGAATGAGGATTGTGTGCTCGCCCGCAAAGCCGCGCGCGATGTTGACGCGCTGCTGCTCCCCGCCGGAGAAGGTCGCGGGTGGCAGCTTCCACAGCCGCTCAGGCAAGTTCAGCGTCTTCAGGAGGTCAGCGGCGCGGTGCAGGGCGGCATCGCGCGCGATGCCAGCCGCAAGGGCCGGTTCGGCAACAATCTCAAGTGCCGGAACGCGCGGAATCACGCGCAGGAACTGGCTGACATAGCCGAGTGTGAGTCGGCGGATGTCGAGGATGGCGCGCGGCTCTGCGCCGACAATATCGACCATGTCAGCACCATGCCGCACGCGGATGTGGCCTTCGCCCGCCAGATAGTTGCCGTAGAGCATTTTCAGGATCGAGGACTTGCCCGCCCCCGACGGTCCGCCCAGCACCACGCACTCTCCGGCATGCACGACAAAGCCCACATTGGACACGACCGGCAGGCGAACGCCGCCGTGCATGTGCAAGGTGAAGCTCTTGCCGAGATCCTCGACGATCAGTGCAATGCGGTTGGGAAGGTAGCTCATGCCGCCAGCACCGAAGAAACCAGAAGCTGCGTGTAGGGCGCTTGCGGGTCATCAAGCACACGGTCGGTCAGGCCGCTTTCGATGACATGGCCTTGCTTCATCACGATGATGCGGTGTGACAGAAGCCGCGCAACAGCAAGATCGTGCGTGACAAGGACCACGGCCAGCCCGAGGTCCGCCACCAGCCCGCGGATCAGATCGAGCAGCCGCGCCTGCACCGAGACATCCAGCCCGCCGGTCGGCTCATCCATGAAGACGAGGCGCGGAGATGTGACGAGGTTGCGCGCAATCTGCAGGCGCTGGCGCATGCCGCCCGAATAGGCCGTTGGTTTGTCGTCGATGCGGTCGATGCCGATTTCGACGCGGGTCAGCCAATCCGCCGCCGTGTCGCGGATGTTGCCGTAGTGGCGCTCGCCAATGGCCATCAGCCGTTCGCCGATATTGCCGCCAGCCGAGACATTCATGCGCAAGCCAAGTGCCGCTTCCTGATGCACGAAACCCCAGTCGGTTCGTGCCAGAAGCCGCCGTTCAGCCTCTGACATCCCGGCAAGGTCGCGCAAGACACCGTCGCGCATCCGGTAGCGCACCACGCCGCTATCGGGCTTGAGGCGGCCCGAGAGCAGATTGAGCAAGGTCGACTTGCCCGAGCCGGACTCGCCGACGATCGCGAGCACTTCGCCTGCATCAAGGGTCAACGAAACATGGGCACAGGCAGGCCGGTCGCCATAATTTTTCGCCAACGATCTTGCTTCGAGCAGTGGCATCTGCGCTGGGCTGCTCATTCCGCAGCCTCCTGTTTTGCCATGCTTTCCCGGAGATCAGCCAGCATCGCGCCGCGATGACCCCTGGCGCGCCGGTCTTCGCAATGATCGGTGTCGGAGCAGACATACATCCGCCCGCCGCGATCATCGGTGACGACCTCATCGAGATAGCTGTCGGTTGCGGCACAGAGCGCGCAGGGCGCATCGAACGTGTTACGCTCGAAAGGGTGATCGTCGAAGTCGAGCGACACAACCTTGGTGTGGGGCGGGATGGCGTAAATGCGCTTCTCACGACCCGCGCCAAACAGTTGCAAGGCCGGGCAATTGTCCATCTTGGGATTGTCAAACTTGGGGATCGGCGATGGGTCCATCACATAGCGCCCCGCGACCTCGACCGGATAGGCATAGGCTGTGGCGATGTGGCCATGCCGTGCGATGTCCTCATAGAGCTTGACGTGCATCAGGCCATATTCGGACAAAGCGTGCATGGTCCGCGTCTCGGTTTCGCGCGGCTCCAGAAAGCGCAGCGGTTCGGGGATCGGCACCTGGTAAACCAGCACTTGATCTGGCTTCAGCGCAGCTTCGGGAATGCGGTGGCGAGTCTGGAT
>JANMIB010000414.1:0-17013 GCA_031375605.1 Allobosea sp.
CAATTGCGTCAGCAACCTGTCGCGCTCATCCAGCAGGGCGGGCGAGGAGGACTGGCCGCCATTGGCATCCAGAATCTTGCCGTCATTGGCCTGGATTTGCGTCAGGATGCGGTTGACATCATTGACGGCGGCGTTGATGGCCTCCTCGGCCTGCCCGCGCAAATCCTGGATGCCGCCCGAGAGGCTGCGCAACCGGCCTGCCATTTCCTGCGCTGCCGCCACGACGCCAGTGCGCAGCGCATAGTTCGCAGGGTCGCTTTTCATCTGCTGGATGGAGTTGGTGAACTTGGACATCACCGACCCCAGCGAGCTTGATGACTCGGGCGGCCCGTAAACCTGGTCAAGCGCGCCGAGCATGCTGGCCTTGGCACCGGTGTAGCCGCTGCCGGAGGTTTCGTTCCAGAGCTGCCTCTGCACGACCTTGTCGAGCATCCGCTGCACACCTGCGACCCGCGCAAAGCCGGCCTGCTCGCCAATCGGCTGCTCGGCAACATTGGACCGGCGGCGGATATATCCCGCTGAATCGGCATTGCTGATGTTCTGGGAGACAACATCCAGTCCTGATTGCGTCACGCGCAGCCCGGACAGGGCATTTGTCATGACGTTGCCAAGACCCATTGTTCTTCTCCCTCAGTGGTTGTGGCCGGATGTAGCGAAATCAGCGGATGATGTTCAGGATGTCGGACAGCATCTGCTGCGAGGTGGTGATGACGCGGGTGTTGGCCGAATAGGCCTGCTGCGTCACGATCATCTTCGAGAACTCGTCGGCGATGTCAGTGTTGGATTGTTCGGTGGCACTGCCGACCAGCTGGGTGCCGCCGGACGAGGCCGAGCCGACCAGCGGCAGGCCTGATTCCAGCGTCTCGGCCAGCGCCCCGCCATCAAGTCGCTTCAGTGAATTGGGCGAAGCGAAGCGCGCGGTGAGCAGCTGCGCAAGAGGCCGGGTCTGGCCATTGGAATAGCTGCCCAGAACCTTGCCGTCTTCCGAGATGGTGGTGTTCTGCAGCACGCCTGCCGAGTAGCCGTCCTGCCGGATGGCGTTGGCTTCGAGCTGGCCGACATTCTGGGTCGAATAGACCTGCTTCATGCCGCTGCCGCCCACGCCTGTTGTCAGGTTGATGCCGGTGACGGTGACACCGCTGATCGTGACCGGCGGCAAGGCCAGGGTAGGCGCGGATGTCAGGTTGCCGGACGTGTCGAAGGTGAACTGGCCAGCTGCACCAGCGCGAGTCCAGCGGGTTGCTGCGCCTGTCGCTGCAGGGTCGGTCTGGATGTAGAGGCTCCAGGCATCGTTCACAACTGGTGGACCAACGGCGCTCGCCGTTTCCTTCGCCCAGGCCAGACGCACCGGGACCGGGCGGCCAAGCGCATCGTATCCGGTGATGGTCCCGCCCTGGATGGAGCGCCCTTCCAGTGTCGTGCTGTCGGAGGCTGCAATGGTGGCCAATGTGGCCGGGCTGGCGGGGAACAAGGCGGCAGCGCCCAGAAGTTCGGAGCCGATGGCGCCGTTTGCAGCCTGATAGGCAGAGGTGTTCGGGGTGGCCGGCAAGGTCGCGCGGTATTCGATTTCGGTCGTGGCGCGTGGTGGCAACGCATCGTTGCTGACCTTGATCACATCCGCTTCGGAGCCGGTGGCGTTGCCCGTGGTCGGGTCCAGCGTGAGCCCCTTGAGATAATAGCCGGCGCCGTTCAGCAGAAAGCCGTTGCGGTCGAAGTCAAAATCGCCGCGACGTGTGTAGAGGTTTGTCTGGGCGAAGGTCGGAACGCCATTCAGGTCGTTCTGTTTTTCGGCCACGATAAAAAAACCATCACCATTCAAGGCCACGTTGGTGGCGATGGATGTGCTGGAAATATCGCCCTGCACCGAATTGGTGGCTGTCGAGCGGGAGATGACCGAGCCGGCCAATTCGCGATTGGCCGGGGTGTCAGGCACAAGGTCCGCAAAGCTCGTGTCCACCCGCTTGAAACCCGTGGTCCGCGAGTTTGCAATGTTGCCGGAGATGTTTTCCAACGCATAGGACTGTGCCCGGAGGCCGGACAGCGCCGTCGTCATCGCACCAAAAACACCCATGGAACATTCCTTCCCAGATCACCACGCAACGGCGCGGCACACATCAGCTAGGGTCAGGTTTGCAGCAATCGTGCCAGAGGCATGTTCAAGCAATATCAATGCTTTGGATGATGAATATGCCGTTATACCGGCAAGGAATCGCAGGCCGGACCTGTCAGGGCGGCAGGTTTTGCCGGGTGCAACTTATTTCGACATCATCCCTTTTGGTGTGTACACCAAGCCAATGCCAACAGATTTGATCGTCAAGATTATGGAATCCACAGAGGCGCGAATGCCGGAGGAGCATATTGCTCGTTCAAATACGCGAGCAGTAGCAATTGGCCTAGTTCTTCCGGGTTTGCTGCCCGTAGAAAATGCAGACGGTCAACCGCGATTTTTGCCTGACCCGTTTTCATGTTTTTCGGAATGGGCATCTGACAGCGATGATATTGCATATCAAAACCTGCAGAAAACGGGATAGACCAACATGTCTGCGAATTGCACGAGCTTGCTCCGGCTCTTTGTCGTTGTGACAACTACGTTGACAATTCTGGGATCAAGTACGTCTGCCCAAGCTCCGTCCGAAAGATGGAAAAAAATTGGGCAATAGGGTATCTTCAATTTCGTTGTGATCGACGGCGCAGCGGCTCAGGATCAAGATAATTATCGATTGTCGATAAGTGAAATTTGCGGGACACGCCCACTTTGCCAAGTGATCTTTTGGTAAAATGAGAAGTTTGCAGCCCGCAAAATTCCGATGACTGACGAGCAATTGAAATCGCGCACTGCCCTTTGGCAGTTTAATGCAAACTCTGGATTGCGCCGACTGATGTGGTCATGTGAATTATTTAAGCGTACCGAACGCTCAAATTGCTTGGATTAGCTTTGTCCTAACCCACGCCGCCATCATTCAGATGGCATGCGCTCACACGAAGAGGCGCAATTTCCCGCAAGGCTGGCCGCTCGGCTGAACAACGTGGCCCTGCCACCGGACAGCGCGGATGGAAATGGCAACCGCCTGGCGGGTTGAGCGGGGAGGGGATTTCGCCCTTCAGCGGGGCGAAACGCTTGTGGCGCGAGGCCAGTGTCGGCACGTTGGCCAGCAGCGCCTGCGCATATGGATGGTTCGGCCCCTTGAACAGGTCAACCGCCGAAGCGGATTCCACCACCCGGCCCAGATACATGATCACGACGCGGTCCGAGAGGTGCCGCACGACGCTGAGGTCATGGCTGATGAACAGGTAGGTGAGCTTGAGGTCTTCGCGCAGCTTCATGAACAGGTTGAGCACCTGGGCCTGAATGGACACGTCAAGCGCCGCAACGCTCTCGTCGCAGACCAGAAAGCGCGGATTGACCGCGAGCGCCCTTGCAATGCCGATACGGGCGCGCTGGCCGCCTGAAAACTGGTGCGGATAGCGGCGGCGGTACGTGGGGTCCAGTCCGACGCGGGCGAGCACGTTCTCGACGTAGGATTCCTGCTCGTTCTTGCTGATCAGGCCGTGAAATACCGGTGCTTCGCCAACGATGTCTGTCACGCGCATGCGCGGATTGAGCGAGGACATCGGATCCTGGAAGATCATCTGGACGGCGAGCGTGGCAGCTTTCTTTTCATCCGATGCAAGAGCCGAGGCAGGCTTGCCCTCCCAGATCAGTTCGCCCGAACTCGGACCATGGATGCCGGCCACAACCCGGCCAAGTGTGGATTTGCCACAGCCGGACTCGCCCACAAGGCCGACGACCTCCCCCTCGCGGATCGCCAGATCGACGCCATCGACCGCATGCACGACCTGCTCGCGGTTGCTGGCTCCCATCATGTTGGCGATGCGTGCGGCGGAATCCAGAGGCTTCACGAACCGCTTGGAAACCTGCTTCAGTTCGATGATCGGCGTTTGCATCAGGCGGCTGCCTCAGAGGTATCGAGTGGGTGGTGGCAGCGCGCCGCGCGTGAAGGCCCATGCGACAGGCTTTCGGGCGCGATGGATCGGCAGATGTCGCTGGCATAACCGCAGCGCGGTGCAAAGGCGCAGCCTTGCGGCAGCCTTGCCAGTGAGGGTGTCGAGCCAGGAATTTGAGCAAGCGGCTGGCCGGGAATTCCCGCCGAGGGCAGCGAGCCGAGCAAGCCCTTGGTGTAGGGATGGATCGGGCCATCAAGCAGCGCGTCCACCGGCCCGGTTTCGACAATGCGGCCCGCATACATCACCGCAACACGCTGCGCGAGGCCAGCGATGACCGTGAGATCGTGGGTGATCCAGATCAGGGCCGTACCGGTATCCTCGCAAAGCTGCTGCATCTCCGCAAGGATCTGGCTCTGGATCGTGACATCGAGCGCCGTGGTCGGCTCGTCGCAGACGATCAGCGACGGCGAATTAAGCAGGGCCGTGGCGATGGCGACACGCTGGCGCATGCCGCCGGAAAACTGATGGGGATAGGCGCTGAGGCGCTCATCTGGGGATGGGATGCCGACACGTGCCAACGCATCACGGGCACGGGCGCGGGCGGCCCTCTCCGACACTTTCTCATGGGCGGTGATGGCCTCGATCATCTGCGTGTCGATGCGCAGGACCGGGTTCAATGTCATCATCGGATCCTGGAAGATCATCGCAATTTCGCGGCCACGGACCTTGCGCATCTCCTCATCGGCCAGGCCGACAAGCTCCTTGCCATTGATCTTGATGGAGCCTTCGACAATGCGGCCGGGAGGATCAATCAGCCCCATGATCGAGAAGCCGGTGACGGATTTGCCGGAACCGGATTCGCCGACAAGGCCGAGCACTTCGCCCTTGCCGACCTCGAACGAGATGCCATCCACCGACTTCACGGTGCCGGCACGGGTGAAGAAGTGGGTCTTCAGGTCTTTGACGGAAATGACGGGGGGCTGCATCACTTCTCCAGCCTCGGGTTGAGCACATCGCGGATGCGATCGCCCATCAGGTTGATCGAGACGATGGTGAGCAAGAGCGCGAGGCCAGGGAAGAAGCTGATCCAGTATTTGCCGGACAGCATGTATTGAAAGCCGTTGGCGATCAGCACGCCCAGCGATGGCTCCGTCTGCGGCAGGCCGACACCAAGGAACGAGAGCGTGGCTTCCAGCGCGATGGCATGGGCCGTCTGCACCGTGATGATGACGATGACGGGTGCCAGGCAGTTCGGCATGATGTGACGGAAAACCACGCGGGCATTCGACAGCCCCAGCGATTGTGCCGCCTCGACATATTCCTTGCGGCGCTCCACCAGCGCGGTGCCGCGCACGGTGCGGGCATAATAGGCCCATTGCACCACCACGAGCGCGAAGATGATCTTGTCCACGCCCTTGCCGAGTGCCGCGACGAGAATGAGCGCGATCAGCACGGCTGGCAGCGAGAGTTGCAGATCGACGATGCGCATCAGGATGGTTTCGACACGCCCGCCCGCATAGGCTGCAGTCAGGCCAACTGCCATGCCGATCGAGGCGGCGATGATGCCGGACAAGGCCCCCACCATCAGCGAGATGCGCAGGCCATAAAGAATACCGGAATACAGGTCGCGCCCCACACCATCGGTGCCAAGCCAGGTGGTGAAGCCGTCACCGGCTTTTGAGCCGGGCGAAAGGCGCGAATCCATGATGTCGACGCTGCGCAGATCGTAAGGATTCTGCGGCGTGATGAAGGGCGCGAGCAGCGCCAGCGCCACGATGATCGAGAACAGGATCAGGCCTGCCACCGCCACCTTGTCCTCGAAGAACGCCTTGCGGAACTGGGTGAACGGCGTCTCCTCTTTCGGGATGGCGGGAAGACCTTGAGTGATCTGGACTGATGCGAGGGGAATGTCTGTCATGATGCCACTCACTGCTTCGAGATGCCGGTCAGAAGTGTCCACTCATCAACGCGGGGGATGACGGAGATGCCCTTCTTGGCCGCCCAGATGTTCACCTGGTAGTGGATCGGGATGATGGCCTGGTCGGCGAAGGCGACCTCGTTGGTTTCGGCGAGGAGCTTTGCGCGCTCCTTGTCATCCATGGTGGCGATGGCTTTCTTCAGCAGCTCATCGACTTTGGGATTTGAGTAGCGGGAGCGGTTGGATTGCCCGAAGCCGTTGGCAGCATCGAAGCTGGCGGCAATGTTGCGCAGCGGGTCAGAGCCCTCACCGGTGGATGAGCCCCAGCCGGTGAGATACATGCCGAATTCAGGCCAGCCATCCGCGCCTTGGCTGGCACGGCTGAAGAAGTTGGCCGGCGGCAGCGTCTCGATGGAGGTGTCCACACCGGCGCGTGTGTACATCTGGGCAATCGCCTCGATGACCTTCGTGTCATTCACGTAGCGGCCATTGGGGCCGAAGATCGTCATCTTGAAGCCGTTTGGATAACCGGCTTCTGCCAGCAGCTTGCGCGCACCTTCAAGGTCGAAACGCTCGGGCTTGAGATTGGGGCTGGCGCCAAAGATAAAGTCCGGCACGAACTGCCCGGCAGGCCGCGCCGCACCATCCATGATGCGGGAGGCAATGGCCTCGCGGTTGATGGCCTTTGAGAGTGCCAGCCTGACCCGCCGGTCAAGCAACGGGTTGTCAATGCGCGAGCCGTCCTTTGCCGTGATGAAAGGCGCGGGCGAGCGGTTCATCTCCATCTTGAAATAGATCAACCGGCTGCCCGTGGCCTCGAACACGCTGAGGCGCTGGTCGGCCTTCAGGCGCGCCACGTCGGTCGTCGGCACGGCCTCGATGACGTCGACATCACCAGCCAGTAGCGCCGCGACGCGCGAGGGCTCGGAACGGATGACGCGCAAGGTCACGCGTCTGTAATACGGCTTGGGGCCCCACCACGCGTCATTGCGCTCCAGCACGATGCGGTCGCCCTGAACGTACTCGAGAATACGGTAGGGGCCAGTTCCATTGGTGGTCCTGCGGGCGTTGAAATCCTCGGTTGTGGCGTCTTTCACGTTTCTGGGGATGATCGCCACTGCGGTGAAGTCATTGGGCAGCAGCGGCGAGGGCACACCCGTCGTGATGCGCATGGTGTGGTCGTCGATTTTCGTGATCTGGCGGCCACGCGTGTACGAGCTGAAGTTTGACGGGCTGCGCGGCACGGTCGGCACACGTTCGAACGTGGCGATCACATCATCAACCGTGAAAGGCGTGCCATCATGGAAGGTCACGCCCTTGCGCAGTTTGAATTCCCAGTTCAGCGGGTCCACCACGCGCCAGCTTTCGGCAAGGCCGGGGATCAGGCTCTGGTCGGCAGCACGCATCACCAGATGGCCGAAGATATGGGCCGACAGCTGGTTGTTGGGTGCCAGATTGTGAAAATGCGGATCGAGCGAAGACGGTTCAGCCGAAAGGCCGACGACCAGATCCTGCGCCGTGGACGGGGTCGCAGCGAGGCCAAAACCTAACACCGTACCGAGGGCTGCAACGCAGGCCAGCTTCGCGAAGTTCGCTCTCATGTTCAGGCCCTTGCTTCGGTCAGCCGCACACGCGGATCGAGGATCGAATACATCACGTCGACGAAAAGGTTGATCACGACGAAGAGGACGACCACGACCATCACGTAGGCCACGATGACCGGCCGGTCGAGCCGTTGGATGGCTTCAAGCAGCAGTTTGCCCATGCCAGGCCAGGCAAAGATGGTTTCCGTCACCACCGAGAAGGCGACGAGCGAGCCAAACTCGAGGCCCAGCACCGTGACAATCGGGATCATGATGTTCTTGAGAATGTGAACGCCGACGATGCGCGTCTGCGAAAGACCCTTGGCGCGGGCGAACTTCACGTAATCCATCAGCGCCGCTTCGCGCACGCCGGCGCGAGCGAGGCGGATCACCAGCGAGATCTTGAGCAGCGCCAGGTTCAGTGCAGGCAGCGCGATGTAGGTCCAGCCGTTCGAGCTGAACAACGATGTCTCGATGCCGAAAACCCGGACGACATCACCGCGTCCCGTGGCTGGCAACCAGCCGAGCATGACGGAAAAGAACATGATCAGCATCAGCCCGACCCAGAATGTCGGCAGCGAGAAGCCGAGGATCGAGATCGCCATGATGCTCGTCGAGATGCGGCTGTCGGGCTTGAGGCCTGCATAGACGCCCAGCGGCAGGCCGATGAACACGGCCATCAGCAAAGCCACCAGCGCCAGCTCCATGGTGGCAGGCATGCGGCTCAGGATGAGTTTGATCGCAGGTTCGCCATGCACGAACGAGCGGCCCATGTCGCCCTGTGCCGCACCCCAGAGAAAGTAGATGAACTGCTCCCAGATCGATTTGTCGAGGCCAAGCGCGACCTTGGTGGCCTCGATGGCGTTCTGGTCCATTTCCGGCGAAATCAGCATCCACACAGGATCGCCGATGACGTTGACGCCAAAGAAGACGATGACAACCATCGCCCCGATGACCAGCAAGGCCTGGCCTGATCGTCTCAGGATGAAAGCAAGCATGGCGTGTTCCCTCTGAGCGCTGTCGCCGTCTCAGTGTCATGGTCGCCCTTGTGGCGGCCATCTCGGTTTGAAAGGATTGCACCAGGATGATCGAGATGACCGGCCCGAGGCCGGTCATGACACTGGTGGACTTCCCTTCAGCGTGTGATGCCGGTGGCGAGCGTGTATTCATCGGCGCGCGGGATGACCTTGATGCCCTTCTTCGAGGCCCAGACGTTTGTCTGATAGTGGCTCGGGATGATGCACAGGTCATTCATGGCCAATTCCGAAGTGCGTGCCAGAAGTGCGGCGCGCTTCGGTTCATCAACGGTCCGCAAGGCTTCGGCCAACACATCGTCCATTGCCTTGCTGGCATAGCGGCCACGGTTGGCGCCGCCCGAACCCTTGGCGCGGTCGAAGGTGCCGCAGAGTGCCAGAAGCGACCCGGAGGTTTCGCCCGTGCCTGCGCCCCAGCCGACCAGGATGAAGGAGAATTCCGGCTCGCCGTTTGCGCCCGTCGAGGCGCGGGTGAAGAAGTTGGCGGGCGGAATGGTTTCAAGCTCGGTGTCGATGCCAAGACGTGTGAACATCTGGGCAACTGCTTCGATGATCTTGGTGTCGTTGGTGTAGCGGCCATTGGGGCCGTGCATCTTCATCTTGAAGCCGTTCGGGTAGCCTGCATCAGCGAGCAGCTTGCGTGCTCCGGCCAGGTCGAAGGTTGTCGGCTTCAGGGTCTTGGAGGTGCCAAAGAAGCTGGCTGGCAGCACCTGCTCGGCAGGCACGGCAGCGCCTTCCATGATGCGCTCGTCGATGGCCGGGCGGTTGATCGCCATCGACAGAGCCTGCCGCACGCGCAGGTCACGCAGCGGGTTCTTGATCGGCGAGCCATCCTTGGCCGTGATGAAAGGGCTGGTTTCGCGGAAGTGATCCATGTGGAAGTAGATCACGCGGTTCGAGAGTTCTTCAACAACCGAGAGATTGGCAGTGGCCTTGAGGCGCGCCATGTCGGATGGCGGAACGCCTTCGATGACATCGACATCACCTGCGAGCATGGCGGCCACGCGGGTCGGGGCAGCGGTCAGGAAGCGGAAAGACACCTTGTCCCAATCGGCTTTTTTGCCCCAATAGGCGTTGTTGCGCTCCATGGTGATGCGGTCGCCGGGCTTGAATTCGGTGTATTTGAATGGGCCTGTGCCACCCTGGCACTTCAGCGCGTTGAAATCCTCGGTGCTGGATCCTTCGGCGCAAGCCTTTGAGACGATACCGAAGGTCGAGAGATTGGTCGGCACAAGAGGCGCAGGGGCCGCGGTCTTGATGCGGATGGTGTGGCTGTCGACCTTCTCGATCGTCTGTCCTGCGATGAACGATGCAAAGCTCGATGGCGAGCGCGGCACGATGGGCAGGCGCTTGAAGGTGGCGACAACGTCATCTGCGCTGAAATCAGTTCCGTCAAAGAACTTCACGCCGCGGCGGAGTTTGAACTCCCAGGTGTTGTCATCGACGGCCTTCCAGCTCTCGGCGAGGCTTGGTTCAAGGGCCTGTTTGGCGTCCTGCCCAACGAGCGTCTCGAACACCTGCCGCGACAGCATGTTGTTGGGGCTGAGGTTGTGATAATGCGGATCAACCGAACTTGGCTCAGACGCGAGGCCGATGCGCAGTTCCTGAGCCTGTACCGCGGTCATGATCGAGAGCGTGGCAGTGGCTGCCAGCGCGAAAAGCTTCATGTGTTTCATCAAAATTCTCCCTGTCCTCCGCACGGCAGTCCATTCGGCTGAACCCGCATCGGCATATGAATCTGAATCTGCATGTGCCGTGCGTTTCGGCAAGGGGCAGCCGCATCATCTTGGCGTGTTGCGCAATAGATATTTGCTTTTGTTATTTGTCATTCGATTTTGAATGATCAAAGCGCATAGATTTATGTTTGATCAAACTTTTCGCGACTGTGACCAAGCACATCGCATGCCGCCGGGCTATGTGGCGTGCGCGCACCATCCGTGATCCGGCAACGGTGGTTTGACTTTTATTGATATGTATCAATAGTATGGAATTATCAATTTTATATAACTCAAGTGCATTTATCCATGCAAGACCATAGCCCTGACCCGGATGCGCGCCCGAGCCTTCGGGAGCTTGAAATCCTGCGCGCGCTGATCAGCTCGCGCAAGACGACATCGGCGGCTGCCAGCCTTGGCGTGTCGCAGCCTGCGGTGTCGCGGGCGATTGCCTCGCTGGAGGCACGGGTGGGGCGCACGCTGTTCTCGCGCGATGGCGGGCGGCTCGTGCCAACTGCCGAGGCGTTTGCGCTGGAAGAGGAGGCCCGCCCGATCTTTGCGGCGCTCGACCGCATTGCCGTCTGGCCCGATGGTCCGGCCAAACGGGGGGTTCTGAAGGTCGCAGCCTCGCCCACCCTGGCCCAGTTTCTGCTGCCGGATATTGTGGCGCAGTTCAGGCAAGCCGAACCCGAGCTAACCATCCAGGTCGAGATCGGCACGGGTACTTCTGTGGTGGCAAGCATCGCTGACCGGCTGGCGGACATCGGGCTTGTCGACCAGCCCGCCAGCCATCCCGGCGTGAGGGCCGAACCCTTGCGCGAAGCCATTGCACATTGCCTGATGCCTTGCAGCCACAGGCTTGCGGCAAAACCATCCGTCACTGCGGCTGATCTTGATGGCGAGGCGATGATTGCGCTCGCACGGCGCTTTGCTTCACGCGTGCAGGCCGACAGGCTGTTCGCAGCGATGGGTGTTCAGCCGCGCATCGTCGCTGAAGCTGCAACATCAGCTTTTGTGGCGGAGCTTGTGCGGCGCGGTGTCGGGCTTGCCCTGATCAATCCGTTTCCGTTGTCGCTTGGTGCTGGCCTTCAGGGGTTGGTGGCAAGACCGTTCGAGCCCGCCATCACCTACACCACAATGCTGCTGTTTCCTGCGTCTGGTGCGGCTTCGCCTGCCGCGCGTCGCTTTGCCGACGCCTTGAAGGCCATCCAGCCCGATGATGGCCTGACCATTCCCATCCGTTGAGGACGACATGAACACCACGCCTGCACAAAGCGCTGACCTTGATGAGACGCTTCACATTCTTGCCCGGCTGGTCAGCTTCGACACAACCAGCCGCAACTCCAACCTGCCGCTGATCGACTGGGTCGAGGCGTATCTGCGCCAGCACGGGGTGGTTGCGCAGCGCACCTTTGATCAGACCGGGCAGAAAGCCTCGCTGTTCGCCACGATCGGTCCGCGCGATGTGGCCGGCTATGTGCTGTCCGGCCACTCCGACGTGGTCCCGGTGGACGGGCAGGACTGGGCCAGCGATCCGTTTAGCCTGAGTGTGCGCGATGGCATGGCCTACGGGCGCGGTGCGGTCGACATGAAGGGCTTTGTCGCCTGCTGCCTCGCAGCCGTGCCTGCCATGACAAGGGCAAATCTCGTGCGCCCGATCCACCTCGCCTTGTCCTACGACGAGGAGGTTGGCTGCGTGGGTGTGAGGCCGATGCTGACGCGCCTTGCTGCTGGTGAATTTGGCATCGAGCCTCCGGTTGCGGCTTTCATCGGCGAGCCGACCTCGATGAATGTCGTCATCGGGCACAAGGGCAAGCGCAGCATCCGCGTCACGGTGCGGGGCAGCAACGCACATTCATCGCTTGCGCCGCTTTATGTGAATGCGGTCGAATTCGGCGCTCTGCTGGTGGCGTTCATCCGCTCGCAGGCAGAGCGGCTGATGCGTGATGGCGCGCGTGACCCGCTTTACGACATCACCCATTCCACCGCCCATGTCGGCGTGTTCAAGGGCGGCACGGCGCTCAACATCGTGCCGGCCACTGCCGAGATCATCTACGAATACCGCGTGATCGCCCAGGATGATGGTGATGCACTGGTCGAAGAGGCGCGGGCCTATGCGAAAACCGTGCTGGAGCCGCGCATGCAGGCGGTTGATCCCGCATCCGGCATCGATTTCGAGGTCTATACCAGCTTTGCCGGGCTGGACACCGCGCCTGATGCGCCCGTGGTCTCATTGGCCAAGAAGCTGGCTGCGAGAAATGATCACAGCAAGGTCGCCTTCGGAACGGAAGCGGGGCTGTTCACGGCGATGGCGGGCATCCCGGCAGTCGTGGTTGGCCCCGGTTCGATCGAGCCTGCTCACAAGGCCGACGAGTTCGTCGCGTTGTCGGAGCTGGTGACGTGCAATGCGTTTTTGGGCAAGCTGGTGAGCGAGGCGTGTGGTGGATGATCTGTCGCTGAAGTGAGTTTCTGATCAGAACGCCTTGAACGTGATGATCGTGTGCGTGTCCTGGATTTCGGGCACGGTCTGCACGTTCTGGGCGATAAAATGGCCGATATCGACATCGCGCGGGATGTGGAACTTGGCGAGAATGTCATAATTCCCGGCTGTCGAATAAATCTCGGAGGCAATTTCGCGGTCAGCCAGCGCGGTGGCGACCTCGTAGGTCTTGCCGAGTTTGCATTTGATCTCGACGAAAAAAGTCTGCATGGCGGGCTCCAGTCCTGCGATTACCGCTTAAAGCATCCGTGCGCCTGATCAAGCGCCACAAAGCTCCGCAACCCTGAGCGTCATGGTGCTGTCTGCGTCGGCAAGTGGCGCGATGACCGTGAAATGGTTGGCGCCAGCGATGTCCTCATAACGGGTGATGACGCTTTCAAGCTCCCAGACATCGACCAGGCGGCGGCTCTGCTTGAGATACTCGTCGCTCTCATTGCCGCCGACGACAGCATCGAATGTCAGGCGTGACGGGGCAGGCCAGAAGAACGGGCTCTGCCGCTCGGCTTCATCGAAGCTGAGCTGCAGCGCCGTGTTGATGCTGGTTTCGGTGAGGGGCTTGAGGTTGTAAAGGCCCGAGATGCCATAGCCTGCGCGCACCAGTTGCGGGGGCATGTCGCTGGCAACAGAAGGCCAGTTGGTTGCCAGCATGCAGGCTGCCAGATGCCCGCCTGCCGAATGTCCATACGCCACAAGCGGCAACTGAAAGCGGCGATGAAGGGCAGCGCAGGCAAAACGGACTTCGCCGATGATGTCGGCCATGGTGACATGCGGGCACAGATTGTAGCCGATCACGGCAACGGCAACGCCGCGCGCGTTCAGGCCCCTCGCCATGTGGCTGAAGGATGACGGGTCCAGCGCCTGCCAGTAGCCACCATGGAAAAAGACGGCCAGCGCATCGGCCTTCATGGTCTGCGGGCGGAAAAGGTCATAGTACTGGCGCGGTGCCGGACCATAGGACACGCCAAGCTCGCAGGAGGCTTCGGCCCGATAAGCAGCGGCATCCCGCGCCCAGCCGGGAATAATAAGGACATGTTCGGGGACACGCGCCCGGTTGTTGTATTCGGTCTCGTAGTCCGACATTGCCGCTCTCCTCCTTGTCAGGTTAAGGGAAGCCAGCCGCAAAGGCGAGCACGAAGCGGATTTGCAACCGCGCTTTTCATGCTGCGGTTTTGACATGGCGGCATTTCCTGCGCGGCTTTGACTTGGCACAGCGCTTCCGACATGACCGCTGCTCGGTATATCGAGAGGCACAAGATGGATAATCCGGTTCTGGTCGAGGTCACGCGCGGCGGCGCGGTTGAATCACGTCATCGTGGTGCATTTGTCGTGATCGATGCGGATGGCGCGGTGGTCCGCAGCAGTGGCGATGTCTCGCTGCCGGTGTTCCCGCGTTCGGCCGTGAAGGCCTTGCAGGCCCTGCCGCTGGTCGAGGGAGGCTTTGCCGACAGGTTTGGCCTGACCCCTGCAGAAGTCGCGCTGTGTTGCTCGTCCCATTCCGGCGAGGCGCATCACACCGCCGCGTCAGCATCGATGCTGGCCAAGGCCGGGCGTGATGTGTCGTGCCTGGAATGTGGCTCGCATTGGCCCAGTTATGACAAGGCCTCGCGGGCGCTGGCGGTTTCAGGCGCTGTGCCGACGGCCCTCCATAACAATTGCTCGGGCAAGCATGCCGGTTTCATCTGCCTGTCCTGCGGGCTTGATGAAGATCCGAAAGGTTATGTGACGGCAGAGCACCGGGTGCAGCGCGAGGTGCGCGGGGCATTGGCCGAGATGACGGGCGCGGCGCATGATGCCGGATTGTCCGGCACGGATGGCTGTTCGATCCCGACCTATGCCATTGCGCTCAGTGCCATGGCTCTGGGCTTTGCGCGCTTTGGCGCTGGCGGCGGCAAGGGTGCCGTGATGGGACCAGAACGGGTGAAGGCCACGCGCCTCATCAGGGCTGCCGTGGCGGCCCATCCGTCCATGGTGGCTGGCACAGGCCGTTTCGACACGGTGCTGATGGAGGCTCTGGGTGCCCGTGCCTTCACCAAGACCGGGGCGGAAGCCGTATTCTGCGGCGCGCTTCCGGAGCTAGGTCTCGGGATCGCGCTCAAGATCGATGACGGCGCGAAGCGCGCATCGGAAGCGGTGATGGCAACACTGATTGGCAGCCTGCTGACCCTAGAGGGCCATCAGCGTGACACAGTCAACAGACTGGCCGCGCCGCACCTGCGCAACTGGAATGGCATCGAAGTGGGGCAGGTAAGGGCGGTCGGGGTTTGAAGGCTTTTCTCAAGCCGCGCTTGGCGGGGACTCTGCATTGGCGCGGCCGCGCAGCCCTGCGGCGATTTCGCGGTTGATGTTGATCAGCACCTGCAGCTTGCCAGGCTCCACATCGCTCATCGCAGTCAGTGCGATGGTGTGATTGAAGATGAACATGCCAAGCCCGATGATGTTGCGCTTCACATCAAGGGGAAGCTGGCTGTCTTCAGCCGAGACCGCAGCGACGAGGATGGTCCAGATCTTGCGGTTGATGACCAGAGCGGCATCAAGCTCATCTTTTTTGGTGTCCCAGCTTTCCTTGATCAGTTGCAGGCGCGAGGCCGACTTGATCAGGACATGGGCTTCCAGTTCACGCGGGCTTGTTGGCGCCGCCTGGGCTGTCTTCGCGTATGCGTTGGCCGCGTAGGACATGATCTAAAAGCTCACTCTCATATGTGATCAGCTTTTTGGCTGCTTTCAGAGCTTTGTAGAGATCACCATTTAAAATGCGGTTATTAAGTTCGGCAACCATGGACGCGGAACTGGGTACGGCCTCGAGAAATTCGCGCACCAGCGTGAAATAAATTTCGTGATGCTTACCAACATCTTGATCAAGGTACATCAGCTGCACGGCAAGATAGATGCGCTTGGCGGGCGTGTCCGCCGTCTTGTGCGTCAGAATATCTTTTTCGCGCAAGATAGGTGCTTCGCCCTCGATGAAGAGGCGCGTGCGCTGGTCATCGGCGCGGATCACCACGGTGCCGATGATGATGCGCTCATGCGGCTTCAGCTCGACTTTCAGCGCCATCTTGGCCTCTTTCCTGCCCGCCTGCGCGATGCGTTTGTGGTGATCAGCTGAACAGTCTGAGGATGGCCTGATCGGACTGGGAAGCAAGTGAAAGAGCCTGTGTCGACAACTGCTGGCGGGTCTGGAGTGCCAGCAGATTGGCCCCTTCCTCGTTCAGGTCGGCCACGACAAGGTTGTCAGCGCCGATCTTCATGAGCTTGATGGCTTCCTTGGTGAAATCCTGCCGTGTCGTTGCGACCGTGTTGTTGGCCCCGAACGTGGCCTGCTGCGCGCGGATCTGCTTGATCGCTGCATCAAGCCTGGCCAGCCCTGCATTGATCTCGGTGTCGGACTGCATGTTGCGGCGGGTGTCATTGGCGGACAGGCCGATGCCGGCCGAGTCGAACACGACACCGCGGATGATCATGCGGGTCGAGGCATCCTCGTTGAACACCATGTCGAGGGTCTGCCCGTAGAGCAGGTTGGTGCCGTTGTAGCTCGAATCGCGCGCCGCGAAGGTGATCTGGGTCAGGATGTCATTGTATTGCTCGGCGAACTTGGCGCGGGTCGGATTGGTCGCCGCCGCGATGACACCCGTATTCACAGCGGTTGATGTTGCCAGAGGAGGCTCGAAGGTGCCGAACAGCGTGCCCAGAGAATTGGGCGGAACGCCTGTTCCGCCAAGCTGAAGCTGAAGCGTGCCGTTGGTGGTGTTGTCGACGATCAGCCGTCCGCCTGCATCGATCGAGGCGTTGACATAACGCTCACCCGTGGTGGCGTTGAGGTTGTTGACGTTGGTGTTGATGGCCGCGACAAGCTGCTGTGCCGTCATCGGGTTGGTGAAGGTGATCGTGAACGTGCCTGGTGCGACGCCTGCCGTGATGGCCGGGTTTGCCGGAACCGAGAAATCGATCTGCAAGGTCGCGCCCGCCGCGAATGCCCCGGTGGCACCGACGCCGGACGAACCCACGATGTTGGAATTTGTCAGGTAATCGACCGCGCGCTTGCTGACCGGGTCCATGCCCGAGGCCAGCTTGGCATTGGTCGCGTTGGAATTCAGCGCCGTGCGCAAGCCCGCCTGCATCTGCTCGACCATGCGCGTCATAGCTTTCAGGCCATTGTCGGCCGCTTCGATGGTCTTGATGCCCAGGCCGATATTGTCGAGCAGGCGGCTCAGATCCTTGCCGCGTGTGTTCAGGCTTTCGGACTGGAAATAGTTGAGCGGGTCATCGAGCGCTGAATTGACCTTCCTGCCCGTCGACAGGCGCAACTGGGTCTTGTCCTGCA
>JANMIB010000459.1:0-5162 GCA_031375605.1 Allobosea sp.
CGCTTTCCGCCCCAGATGCCGATGATCAGGAACATCGGGATCAGTCCAGCCTCGAAGAAGATGTAAAACAGCACCAGATCGAGCGCGACGAAGACGCCGATCATCAGCGTTTCCAGCACAAGAAACGCCACCATGTATTCCTTCATGCGGTGTTCGATGCTCTCCCACGAAGCAAGAATGCAGAACGGCATGAGGAAGGCTGTCAGCAGCACGAACGGCATCGAGAAGCCATCGACGCCAAGCTTGAAGCGGATGGTCTCGGACAGCCAGCCATGGCTTTCGATGAGCTGGAACTGGGCGCTGCCGCTGTCAAAACGGTTCCAGGCCACGAGCGCCAGCGCGAAGGTGATCACGGTCGTGATCAGCGCGGCCATGCGGGCGTTGGAGCGCACGGCGGAGTCATCCCCGCGCAAGGTGAGGATGAAGGCCGCGCCGACCAGCGGCAGGATCAGAAGACCGGAGAGAAGGCCAAGACCAAACATCACATCACCCGCGCGTAAAGATGTACCAGGTAACAAGACCACCCACGCCAACGATCATCGAAAAAGCGTAGTGATAGACATATCCGGTCTGAAGCCTGACCACACGGTTGGTGACATCAACCACACGCGCGGAAATACCGTCAGGACCAAGTCCGTCGATGACCATGCCGTCGCCCTTCTTCCAAAGGAACGAGCCGATCTGTTTGGCGGGACGCACGAACAGGACATCGTACAATTCGTCAAAGTACCATTTGTTCAGAAGAAAGCGGTAGAGGAACTCGTGGCGTGCCGCGATCTGGCCAGGCACTTCGGGGCGCAGCACATAGCAATAGAGCGCGCCGACAAACCCAAGCACCATCGCCACGAATGGCGACCAGACCACCCATTTCGGCACCTTGTGAAAATCATGGATGATGTGATTGTCCTTGCCCGTGAACAGCGCGGTTTTCCAGAACGCCTCGTAGCCATCACCGATGAAAGCGCCCTTGAAGGCGAAGCCGGCGGCAATCGCGCCAATCGCCAGCACGCCGAGCGGGATGAGCATCACCAGCGGGCTTTCGTGCGGTGTGTGGGAATGCCCGTGGCCGTGATCGTTGGGCGCGGCATGATGTGCGCCCGCCAGCATGGTGGGGGCCGCGCCATGATCACCGTGTCCGCCAGAACCCCAGCGCGGCTTGCCCTCGAAGGTCATGAAATACAGGCGCCATGAATAGAACGAGGTGAACGCGGCGGCCACGACCAGCAGCACAAAGGCCGTCGAGCCTGCGCCGGTTCCCTTGGCAAAGGCGCTCTCAATGATCGCGTCTTTGGAGAAATAACCAGCAAGAAACGGAAAGCCGGTCAGCGCCAGCGTGCCGATGGTCATGGCAGCCGCAGTGACCGGGATGTGCTTTCTCAGCCCGCCCATGTTCCGCATGTCCTGCTCATGGTGCATGGCGTGGATGACCGAACCTGCGCCCAGAAACAGCAGCGCCTTGAAGAAGGCATGGGTGAAGAGGTGAAAAATGCCGGCGGAATAAGCTCCGACCCCAAGCGCCACGAACATGTAGCCCAGCTGCGAGCAGGTCGAATAGGCGATGACGCGTTTGATGTCGTTCTGCACGAGGCCGACCGTGGCGGCGAAGAAGGCCGTTGTCGCACCGATGACCACCACAACCGTCAGTGCTGTCGGCGAATACTCGAACACCGGCGACATGCGTGCGACCATGAACACCCCCGCGGTGACCATGGTGGCCGCATGGATCAGCGCTGAGACCGGCGTCGGGCCTTCCATGGCGTCCGGCAGCCAGGTGTGGAGCATGAACTGCGCCGACTTGCCCATCGCCCCCATGAACAAGAGCAAGCTGATCAGCGTGACAGCGTTCCACTCGTAGCCAATGAATCTGAAGGTCGTGGCGGCAAGCTCGGGAATCTTGGCGAAGATCTGGTCGAAGGCGACGGAGCCGGTCAGCCAGAAGATCAGGAATATGCCAAGCGCATAGCCAAAATCGCCGACGCGGTTGACCACAAACGCCTTGATGGCAGCGGCGTTGGCGGCAGGTCTCTTGAACCAGAAGCCGATCAGCAGATAACTCGCGAGGCCGACGCCTTCCCAGCCGAAGAACATCTGAACCAGGTTGTCTGACGTCACCAGCATCAACATGGCGAAGGTGAACAGCGACAGATAGGCGAAGAAGCGCGGGCGGTGCTCGTCCTCGGCCATGTAACCGATGGAATAAAGATGCACGAGCGCGGACACTGTGTTGACCACGACCAGCATCACGGCAGTAAGCGTGTCGACGCGGAAGGCCCAATCAACCTGCATGCCGCCAGACTGCATCCACGTGGCGATCTGGATGCGTGTCGTACCAGGGCCAAAACCAACCTGCACGAACGCCACCCATGACAGCACGGCTGAAATCATCAGCAGCGATGTGGTGATCAATTCGCTTGGGCGCGGGCCGATCAGTCGGCCGAACAGGCCTGCGATCAAAAAGCCGACCAGCGGGAGAAAGACGATGGCGTGATACATGCCCTCAGCCCTTCATCATGTTGATGTCCTCAACCGCGATGGTGCCGCGGTTGCGGAAATAGGTGACGAGAATGGCGAGCCCGATGGCGGCTTCTGCTGCGGCGACGGTCAGCACCAGCAGCGCGAAGACCTGCCCGACAATATCATTGAGGAAGGTCGAAAACGCCACGAGGTTGATGTTGACGGCGAGGAGGATAAGTTCGATCGACATCAGGATGACGATGACGTTCTTGCGGTTGATGAAGATGCCGAGCACGCCAAGCGTGAACAGGATGGCGGCGACGGTGAGATAATGGCCAAGTCCGATCATGATCGCGCCCTCATACCCCGGTCCGGGAGGGCACCTTGCGGACCTCCATGGCGGTCGCCTTGGTACGCGCCACCTGTGTTGCCACGTCCTGGCGCTTGACGCCGTCCTTGTGTCGCAGCGTGAGCACGATGGCACCGATCATGGCGACCAGCAGTACAAGGCCTGAAGCCTGAAAGTAATAGACATACTTCGTGTAGAGCACGAAGCCGAGCGCCTCGGTGTTCGTGACCTTGGCCGGGTCGGGAATGGGTGACAAACCAGCTTTCAGAGCGCCCGGATCAATGGTCCACGTGCCGACAACGAGCAGCAGTTGCACCAGGAAAATGAAGCCGATGATCAGGCCAATCGGCAGGTATTGAAGGAAGCCCTGCCTCAGTTCGGCGAAATCCACATCGAGCATCATCACCACGAACAGGAACAGCACCGCGACCGCGCCGACATAGACGACGACCAGGATCATCGCCAGGAACTCGGCCCCCAACAGCAGGAAAAGCCCCGCCGCGTTGACGAAGGCGAGGATGAGGAACAGCACCGAATGCACGGGATTGCGCGAGGCAATGACCATCACCGCCGACGCAACCGTGACGGATGCAAACATATAGAAGAAGGCCGCGGCTGCGGTCATGGTGCCGATGCTCCTCCGCCCTGTTGGCGGCTTGCTCTTGTGCAGCGCAACGTGAACAGCGCCCTGTGGTCTATAGTGGCCGACTCATCCGGCAACAAGCCGGGAAATGGCTTTGTTCAACTCTCCTTGCGCAACCCACGATCCTCATCCTGAGCCCGTCGAAGGATGATCCGGGATTACCCATCATCTCCGCCCTGCACCCATCCTTCGACAAGCTCAGGATGAGGATGGGTGGGTGGCATTCAATTCACCGATAAGGCGCATCCATCCTGATGTTGCGGGCGAGTTCCCGTTCCCAGCGGTCGCCGTTCGCCAGCAGTTGGTCCTTGTCGTAGAACAGTTCCTCGCGTGTTTCAGTGGCAAACTCGAAGTTCGGGCCTTCCACGATGGCGTCGACCGGGCAAGCTTCCTGGCAAAAGCCGCAATAGATGCACTTGGTCATGTCGATGTCGTAGCGCGTGGTGCGGCGGGTGCCGTCATTGCGGCGCGGGCCTGCCTCGATGGTGATGGCCTGCGCCGGGCAGATCGCTTCGCACAGCTTGCAGGCAATGCAGCGCTCCTCGCCGTTCGGGTAACGACGCAGCGCATGCTCGCCGCGAAAGCGTGGGGACAGCTGTCCCTTTTCGAACGGGTAGTTCAACGTCGCCTTGGGCTTGAAGAGATAGCGCATCGACAGCGCGAACGCTCCGACGAACTCCTTCAAAAGCAACGATTTTGCCGCCTGGTCCAGCCGAAACGCCATGCGTCTCTCCTTTTTTTCATGGTATCCGTCAGCCAAACAGCCAGCGGGCCATTCCAATTCCGGCAAGGCTTCCCCCGCCGATCAACACCACATGCACGATCAGCCAGAACAGCCTGATACGCGCCCTGTAATCAGCCCGCTCGGTCTCGTTCTGCGAGTTGTCTGTCGCCTGCAACGCCTTGATGACGACGCCGGAGATCAGATGCGCATTCACATAACCCAGAACAGCCCCCACCAACGCGCCAAGAGCTGCGACGGCGGACAACGCCTCAAACCTTCCCCGGCGCCCAGCCCATGAGCTGCAGCACCAGCGCCGTCAGCACCACCATCGCCAGCGACAAAGGCAGAAACACTTTCCAGCCCAGACGCATCAGCTGGTCATAGCGATAGCGCGGCACAAACGCCTTCACCATGGCAAACATGAAAAACACCATGCAGACCTTGAGGATGAACCAGACCGCTCCCGGCACCCAGGTGAACGGCGCAACCGGCAGCGGCGGCAGCCAGCCACCCATGAACAGGATCACGCACAGCGAGCACATGGTGATGATCGCGACATATTCGCCGAGCATGAAGAGCAGGTAGGGCGTGGACGAATACTCGACCATGAAACCCGCCACCAATTCCGATTCCGCTTCCGGCAAATCGAACGGCGGGCGGTTGGTTTCAGCCAGCGCCGAGATGAAGAAGATCACGAACATCGGAAACAGCGGGATGAAATACCACCCCAGCAAGCCGTAGGGGCTGGCCTGTGCGTTGACGATGGCTGTGAGGTTCAGCGAACCCACACACAACAGCACCGTGATGATGACGAAGCCGATGGAGACCTCATACGACACCATCTGCGCCGCCGAGCGCAATGCACCGAGGAACGGATACTTCGAATTTGAGGCCCAACCGGCCATGATGATGCCGTAAACACCAAGCGACGACACGGCAAAAATATAGAGGATGCCGACATTGATTTCGGCAATCGCCCAGCCAGCATTGAC
>JANMIB010000460.1:0-4766 GCA_031375605.1 Allobosea sp.
AGCGGGTTTGACGCCAGCCTTGCATGCAGCATTTCGCCGAGCCGCCACTGCTCGCATTGCAGCCGGAACGGATGCTCTGTCTCGTCCGAAAGCCGTGACATCTCGAACGTGGCGATGGCCCCGTCGGTCCGGTCGCGAAACTGCCATGTGGGGCAGATCAGCCCCTGCGCGATCATGCTTTCGACCACGCCAAAACGCTTCAGCATGTCGAGTGTCGGTGGATGAAAGGTCGAGGCCCTTAGATCGCGCGGCAGGTCGAGCGCCGCTTCCACCAGCGTCACGGCAATGCCTTCCTCCACCAGGAGATTGGCCACCACCAATCCGACTGGCCCTGCTCCGATGATCAGGACCTGGCTGTTCGTGCTCATTTTGCGGGTGCCTTCCTTGACAGTCCATGCAGGCCAGTCATCATGCAGTTGTCCGGACAATCATGGCGCTCGAAGTCCGGGCGGGCAAGTGTTCATCTTGTCGCCCTCAAGGGTCCGGAGTCCGGAGATGGAGATCTGATGCGGTATCCGTTCTCGGCATTGCCTTCCCGCGGTCACCTGCAATGGCCAGGCGGCAAGCGGCTGGCGCTGATCGTGACCGTCAATCTCGAGTTCTGGGACCTGCTCAAGCCGACCGCTGCAACATATTATGCAGGCGGGCCATCCATCCTGCCCGATGCGCTGCCGGGCAACATCCCCGATTTCCCGAATTTCTCCTGGCGTGAGTATGGCCATCGTGTCGGGGTCTGGCGGTTGTTCGATGTGTTTGACGAGGCCAGCATCCCGGCCAGTTGCACACTCAATGCCAAGCTCGCCCTTGAACGCCCGGCCATTGTGGACGCGGCGTTGAAGCGCGGTTTCGAGCTGGTTCCGCACAATTTCGAGCAGGGCGAGTTGCTCTGCCACTTGCAGCACACGCCCGATCAGGAACGGCAGGTCATCGGTGAAACACTGGCTGTCTACCGGAAGGCCACCGGGCGCGTGCCGAAGGGCTGGCTGTCATCGTCCTTGCGCGGCACCACCAACACGCCCGCGATCCTGGTCGAGAACGGGCTGACTTTCTGGTGCGACCTGATGAACGATGATCAGCCCTACATGATCGCCACGGAGGCTGGCCCGATTGTTGCTGTGCCCTATTCGATCGAGATCAACGATTTCACGCTCCTCCAGCGCCGAGGGCTGACCAACGATGCGGCTTTCGCGTGCATGAAGGAGCAGTTCGACGTACTGTATGCGGAAGGGGCGAAAACCGGCATGATGATGAATGTCGGCCTGCATCCGCATGTCATCGGCGTGCCGCATAGGGTCAGCATCCTGCGCCGTTTCCTCAGCTACGCGCAGCAGTTCGACGGCGTCTGGTGGGCGACCCGCGATGAGGTCGCGGAGGCGTACCAGAGCCAGCACGCCAGCCATATCGCGCAGGAGCTTGCGCCATGAGCGATGTTGTCATGTCCCGTCCGCTCGGTGGCAGGGCGGTCCGCATTGCCATCGCGGCTGTGCTGATCGTGGTTGGCACCGTGCTGGCGATCCAGTTCGGCGGGCGTGTCATCGCCCAGCAGATCATGTCGGGCCTGATGCTGGGTTCGATCTACATGACGGTCGCGGTGGCCTTCACCTTGACCATCGGGGTGCTGAACTTCCTGAATTTCACGATCCCCACGCTGTTCATGCTGACGGGCATGGTGGCCTGGGGGCTGCTGTCGCGGGGATACGTCGCGTTCGGCGGCGGCTGGGGCTGGCTGCTGGCGCTCATGGGCGGCATCGTGGTCGCGGTCCTCGCCTCCCTCGTTGTCGAGCGCTTCACCTTCCGCTACCTCAAGACCCGCCACGGTGATGCCACCGAACATGCCATTCCGCTGGTGTCGTCGCTCGGTTTCCTGCTGATCTTCGAGCACCTCGTGCTGATCACCTTGGGCTCTGAGGCCCAGCGCTTTCCGGTGCCCTTCAAGGCCGACATCAACCTCTTCGGTGTCGTCATCGGCCTCCCGCAGCTTGGGAGCCTTTGTCTGGCGCTGCTGATCGTGGCCGGCCTCAGTTATGTGCTCAAGAGCACGCGGATGGGCCGCGCCCTGCGCACGATTGCGGAGAACCCGGACACAGCGTTGCTGCTCGGGGTCGAGGTGGCCCGCATCGTGCCGGTGGTTTTCGTTCTCACAGGCCTTCTGTCAGGGATCGCTGCGGCACTGTTCACAGTAAACTACGGCGATGTGTCCCCGTTCATGGGCGAGCACATCGGCACGAAGGCCATCGCGGCCATGGTGTTGGGCGGGCTTGGCTCGGTCTGGGGCGCAGTGGCCGGAGGTTTGCTGGTCGGGCTGGCCGAGACATTGTCGATCCACTTCCTTGGCGGGGACTCGGTCCAGATGGTGGTCTGGGGCTTGCTGCTGCTGGTGATCATCCTCAAGCCGCAAGGTCTGCTCGGGGCCTCCTCCATCGGCAAGGCCAAAATGTGATGGGCAAGATGTGATGGGCAAGATGTGATGAACAGGGCACCGACAACATCGCCACCCGGAACACCACGGGGGGCCGCACCGTGAGCGGTTACGCATCCGGCATCATCGCCATCCTGTGCATCAACCTGATCTTCGCCTATGCGATCTTTGTCACGGCGGCGGCTGGCCAGCTCAATCTCGGAGGAGCCGGTTTTCAGGCCATCGGGGCCTATGCTGCTGCCTGGCTGTCGAGCAGCGCGCTGCTGCCGATAGCTGCGACCATTCCGCTGGCCATGCTCATCACGGCGCTGGTCGGGTTTGTCATCTCGTTTCCGGTCTTGCGCACGCGCGGGGTCTACATGGTGCTGGCCACCTTCGCGTTCGGGCAGTTCATCTCCGGCTTCCTGCTGCGTTCGCCCACGTTCGGCGGAGCCATCGGGATGGTGGTGGCGGACTATGTCGGCATCGGTATGCTGATCGGGGCGGCCATCCTCACCACCGGCCTTGTATTCTTCCTCATGTCGACGCGGCTGGGCCTGGCCATGCGGTCCATCCACGATGACGAGGCGGTGTCCACCATCATGGGCGTCAATGTCCGGGCGGTCCAAGTGGCGATGTTCACCCTTGGCGGCGCGCTCGCCGGCCTGTCGGGCGCGCTTTACGCGCATCATTTCAGCTTTGTCGAAGCCCAGTATTTCAATTCGCTGCTGTCGATCTACGTGCTCCTGTTTGTCCTGATCGGCGGTACGCAGACGGCCTGGGGGCCGCTGGTCGGAAGCCTGTTCTTCACGGTGCTGCCCGAGCTCATGCGCGTCGGCGGGTCATGGCGCTATGTGGTGTTCGGCGTGGCCATCGTGCTGATGATGGTCCTGCGTCCGGAAGGCATCATGACGCGCGCGCTGGTGGCGCGTCTGTCATGGCGCAGGTGGACAACCCGTGGCTTGAGCGGCTCTGCAGGAGCGCGTGATGCCACCTGAGCCGATCCTCTCCCTGAGCGCCGTCACCAAGCGCTTTGGTGGCCTGACGGTCTCGGACCAGATCAGCTTCGACATACTGGAAGGCTCGCGTACCGCGCTGATCGGGCCGAACGGAGCGGGCAAGACCACCTTGTTCAACCTCATGTCCGGCGTCTATCCGCTGGACAGCGGCGCCATCACGCTCGAAGGGCAGCGGATCGACCATCTGCCGTCCCGCATGAGGATCGCGCGCGGCCTCTCGCGGTCGTTCCAGAACATCCGCCTGATGCCGCACCTGTCCGTCATCGAGAATGTCATGCTTGGCCAGCACGCACAGGCTGACAGCCTCAAGGATCTTCTGACGCCGATTTCGTGGATGCGGTCTGGCCGCTGGCGCACAATGGCGCTGGATCGCCTCAGGGCTGCCGGGCGTGATGTCGATCCCGATGCGGAGGTCTCCAGCCTGCCCTACGGCGTGCGCAAGAAAATCGAGGTGGTGCGCGCGCTGATGAGCAAGCCGCGCCTGCTGATGCTCGATGAGCCTGCGGCGGGGCTCAACCCGCGCGAAACCGCCTCGCTGTCGACATTCCTCAAGGGTGTCGCTGCCGATGGCGTCACCTTGCTGGTGGTGGAGCACGACATGTCGTTTGTCCACGATCTGTGCGAGCGCACGCTGGTGCTCAATTTCGGACGGCTGATCTATGAAGGCCCGACCCGCGAGGTGCAGGACGACGCCGCCGTGCGTGAGGCCTATCTCGGTACGCGCAGGGTTGGCACGGGGGGTGACAGCCGTGCTGCTTGAGGTCGAGGAACTCGATGTGCGCTATGGCCGGACCCATGCCGTCAAGGCCATGTCGTTCTTTGTCGGGCAGGACGAGCTTGTCACCGTCCTGGGGGCCAATGGCGCGGGCAAGAGCTCGCTCCTGCGCGCCCTTCAGGGGCTTGTTCCTGTCTCTGGCGGTCGTGTCCGCCTCGATGGCACCGACATCACCAGGATGACACCGCCCGAGCGGCTGAAGCGGCATCTCGCGCTCGTGCCGGAAGGCCGCCAGATCGTGATCAGCCTGACCATCCACGAGAACCTCCTGATGGGAGCCTATTGCCGTTCGGACAAGGAGGTCGGCCGCGATGTGGACGCGGTCTATGACCGTTTCCCCAATCTGGCGGCCCGGCGCGACATGCCGGCCTCTGTGCTGTCGGGCGGAGAGCAACAGATGCTGGCGATCAGCCGCGCGCTCCTGGCAAGGCCCAGGCTGATGATGCTGGACGAACCCTCGCTCGGATTGTCGCCCTTGCTGGTCGAGCGGCTGTTCGACCTGCTGAAAACCTTGCGCAGCGAGGGGCTTGCGATCCTTCTGGTCGAGCAGAACACGCAGATGGCACTCGAGGTC
>JANMIB010000468.1:0-7783 GCA_031375605.1 Allobosea sp.
GAAGCCGTGCGCGGCTTCCTCAGGGCGCTGACCAAGGGCGTGCGTGACACTGTGAAGGATCCTGCAGCAGGAGCCGCTCTCGTGATCAAGCGCAACGACGTTGCACGGCTTGAAGTTGAGACCGAGCGCCTGCAGATGACGCTTGACCAGAATGTCATGACGCCTTGGGTCAAGGCCAACGGCTTTGGCGGTATCGACAAGGCGCGCTGGAGCCGGGCTGTCGAGCAGATCGGCCTGACATTCACCTTCAAGGACAAGGCCAGGGCTTCAGATGCCTTCGTTGACACGTTCCTGCCCGGCGCAGCCGAACGCGCCATGTAGTCTGCCGATGCAGCAAACCTGTCATGGCCGGATCATGCAGACGTGATCCGGCCATGCTCTCAACGACGTCTGGTTGATGGGGCATCATGGGTTATTTTGTCGATGTTCAGGGTGTCACCCATGTCTATGGCGGCGGTGATGGCTCGCCAGCGGTCGAGGATCTGACGGTCAAGGTTAGGCAAGGCGAGTTCGCCGCCATTGTCGGCCCGTCAGGTTGCGGCAAATCCACGATGATGAAGCTGGCCACAGGCCTTCAGTTCCCCAAGACCGGCACCGTGATTGTCGATGGCGCCCAAGTCAGCGCGCCTCTCAAGATCACCGGCATGGCCTTCCAGAACCCAGTGATGCTGCCCTGGCGGACCGTGCTGGAAAACCTCATGTTGCCGCTTGAAATTGTCGAGCCGCACCGTTCGCGTTTCCGCGCTCACAAGCATGAATATGCCGCGAGGGCGGAAAACCTGCTGCGCTCGGTCGGCCTTGCAGGCATGGGCGAAAAGTTCCCATGGCAACTGTCGGGCGGCATGCAGCAGCGCGCCTCGCTCTGCCGCGCCCTGATCCATGAGCCCAAGCTCCTGATGCTGGACGAACCGTTTGGCGCGCTGGATTCCTTCACGCGCGAGGAACTCTGGTGCGTGGTGCGCGATCTTCACGCCGCGCGCGGTTTCACCGTCATCCTCGTGACGCATGACCTGCGCGAGGCGGCCTTCCTTGCCGACCGTATCTTCTGCATGAGTTCGCGGCCAGGGCGGATCAACGCGGAACGGGTGATCAACCTGCCGCGCCCGCGTGATCTGGAGGTGACCTACACGCACGAGTTCGCCGACATCGTCCAGGACCTGCGCCACCAGATCAAGACAGCAAGGGTGGCAGTTTGATGGACCGCAAAACCTCGCTGCGCCTCGCGCCCTATCTGTTCACCATCGGCTTCTTCGTGATCTGGGAAGTTGGCTGCCGACTGTTCAAGGTGTCGAGCTTCATCCTGCCGCCACCCTCTGCGGTTTGGGCCGCGATGGTGCAGTACCAGACGCCGCTGCTCAAGAATGCGTTCCACACCTTGTGGATGACCAGTGCGGGCTTTGCGCTCTCGGTCGTGTTTGGTGTTCTGCTGGGCCTGATCGTGGGTTCGTCCCGGTTTCTCTATGCGGGCCTCAATCCGTTGCTTGTCGGTTTCAACTCCATCCCCAAGGTCGCTGTCGTGCCGATCCTGGTGATCTGGTTCGGCGTGGGCTGGCTGCCACCGGTGCTGACAGCCTTCGTGATCTCGTTCTTTCCGATTGTCGTGAACATGGCCACCGGCCTTGCGACCATTGAGCCGGAAACCGAGGACGTGATGAAGGCACTGGGTGCCAGCCGCCTCGACATCATGACCAAGGTCGGTATTCCGCGCTCGATGCCCTATCTGTTCGGCGCGCTGAAGGTTTCGATCACGCTGGCTTATGTCGGCTCGGTGATCGGTGAGCAGAACGCGTCAAATCTTGGCATCGGCAACCTGATTACGCGCGCCTCGGCCGACTTCAACGTGCCGCTGATCTTTGCGTCCTTGATTGTCCTGGCTATCCTGGGGGTTTTCCTGGTGATGATTGTCGATATCATCGAAGCCCGGACGACCAAGTGGGCAAGGCGCTCGCAGATGAGCAATGCTTGATTTCTAGCCTGGCGGCGCTTCCTCGCACCTGCTCGGGCGCGCGGTCGCGCTTGCAGACAGGTTGTGCCTGTTTGGATTGACTTAGCGGTCATTAGATCATCCCGCATTGGGATGGAATCCATCCCAATGCGGAAAGATGATCGATCATAATAAGATAGAGCATTGCGTACCCACAAAACCGGTACCCACTTTTGTGCGCAATGCTCTAGCCCCAAACTGCGGCCGTAAAGATCGCGATGGTCGAGAACCAGCCAATGGCCCAAAGGACCGAGCGGGGCGTGGCCAAGTCTGTCAGATAAGCCGCCGTGTAGCCGATCCGTGCCGCGATGAACACGATCGCCAGCAGATTGACCAGACCCTGCGCTGCGCCTGTTGCCCCCGCAGCAAGGACCGCCGCGGCAAAGAACGGGAACGCCTCATAGCCATTCTGGTGCGCGGCATAGGCACGTCTGCGATAACCAGCCAGACTGTTGGCCCAGTCACGCGGATGGTTGTTGTCAAGCGGCGTGCCCCATTTGGCAATGCCGGTGGTAATGACGGGCATGATGCCGGACATCAGGACGCACCACAGGGCTATCGACATGCTCTTGCTCACACTGTTTCCACCGCTACCAAATACGTCAACGTGGTGTGAACGGATTGAAGCAACACAGGCATTGTGTGGCTGTTGCGGCGTTCAGTGCCCGAATGTCGATATTCGAGCCTCAAACATGGAGCTGAAGGCACCGGCTGCATCGCTCATGGCTTCTGTCATCAGACTTGACGCAGATCTGAGATCAAGACGGGCACGCCCGTGCATTTCGCCTCCTTCGTAGAAGCAATCCATCCCGTGCCGTCGTGCCAGCGCCAGCATGGCATTGTTGCCGGGATGGCAGATGATTTCGAGCGAAGGCAAGGCCCGATTGCGTGCGGCCAGCACGATTGCATCGAACAACAGCCCCCCGATCCCGCGCCGACGCCACTTTGTTTCGACGCTGAACGCAGCCTCGGCCGCCTGACGCGGAAACTCCATCAAGCCTTGCAGTTCGCCCGCCGCCCTGATCTCTCCATCCTCAACATAGGCCTTGACGAGGCCCCCCACGCAAAAACTCCTGTCTGCGTAGCGCTGCAGGGCTGCATCATCCATCAGCAGGCCGAAGCGATCCATCCGCGAGGCGAGATCGAGCCGTTTCAGATGCGCGACATACAGATCGCGCTCGTGTGGCCACAGCCGGCGTATCGCGGGGGTGGCGCTTGCCTGTCCGGTCGTCTGGTGTGTCACAGAACCCATGTCTGCCGATCCTCTGCAAGGCGCAGCTGGCGCACGGGCCGCTGTAGAAAGATGACATCTTGCACAAGATGACAGGTGGTGACTGCCGGCGCGATTGCGAGGGAGGCGTTGTCGCACACAGCTGTTGGGGTGGCGCGTCTTTCCACCAAGGCCGATTGTCCTTGTCGGTCGCATGCACTATCAGCGGGCGTCGCCCACAGAGCCTCCAAGGCCGCTTCGTGCCAAATTCAGCCGCCATTTCATTGATTGATCACTACGAGGCGCTTGTCGGCAGCGGCGCCATCGAGCGTGATCCGGCGCAAGTGGCGCTGGTGCAACGTCTCGAGGCTCTGGCTCAAGGTCTGGGAGAGCGCGCACTCGCCAGCAAGAGCCGCGCACTGGGCTGGCTGTTCGGGCGGGGAAAGGTCGAGGCTACGCCGCTCAAGGGGCTATATGTCTGGGGCTCTGTCGGGCGCGGCAAGACCATGCTGATGGACATGTTCTTCTCGCGGGTGAAGGGCATCACCAAGCGCCGCGCCCATTTTCATGTCTTCATGGCGGATGTGCACGAGCGCATCCATGCCTTTCGCCAGGGTGTCAGGGCTGGCGAGATCAAGGATGGTGATCCCATCGGGCCGACGGCGAAAGCCATTGCCGCCGAAGCCAGCCTGCTCTGTTTCGACGAATTTGCCGTCACCGACATTGCCGATGCGATGATCCTGGGAAGATTGTTCACGGCGCTGTTCGCGGAAGGTGTCACGCTTGTCGCGACATCGAATGTCGAGCCGGCACGTCTGTATGAGGGCGGGCTGAACCGCACGTTGTTCATGCCTTTCATCGCCGAACTCCACACCCATGTCGATGTTGCCCTGCTGGACGCACGCACGGACTTCAGGCTCGAGAAACTTGCCGGTGCCGATGTCTATCATGAGCCGCTCGGCAAGGATGCGACTGCCGCGCTCGATCTTGCCTTCAGGCGCCTCACGGGACAAGCCAGCGCAGATCCTGCCGTGCTGGAGGTCAAGGGCCATCGCCTCGATGTGCCGCAGGCAGCATTTGGCGTGGCGCGCGCTTCGTTTGACGATCTGTGCGGGAAAGCCTACGGCGCACACGATTATGCGGAACTGGCGAGGCGTTTTCACACGCTGGTGCTGGATGACGTGCGGATGATGGCCGCGGAGCAACGCAACGAGGCGAAACGTTTCATCATCCTGATCGACACGCTTTACGATAACCGCGTGAAGCTGATCATTTCCGCAGATGCGGAGCCGCATCTGCTTTATGCTGTGCAGAACGGTCGCGAGGCCTTCGAGTTTGACCGCACGGCCTCGCGCCTGATCGAGATGCGCGGGGCAGACTATCTTGCCCTGCCGCATGGACGCGAAGGCGCACGTGCAGGCAGCAGCACAACCGGATTGGTCGAGACCTGATGGCGCTCAACATGCAGCAGAAAGAACCGGTGGACATGCGCCTTCTTGCGCTGGCCTCGGACCATCTGCGCTTGATGGGTGCGAAACGTCTGACCGTCGTGGCCATTGCCGAAGCGGCGGGCATGACGCATGCCAACGTCTATCGCTATTTCCCCTCCAAGGAAGCGCTGATCGATGCGGTTGTCGATGCCTGGATCAAGTCTGTGGAGACGCGCCTCAGCAACATTGCAGATGGCCCGGACCCTTCCGATGACACGCTGGAGCGCATGATTCTGGCGCTGGCACGGGCCAACCGCGACGGGCTGGCCGAGAACCCCGCACTTTATGCCGCCTTCCGCGATGCCATGGTCAAGCGCCGCGCCATCACGCGGCGGCACCGGGTGAGGGTGCGCACTTTGCTGGACCGGGTCATTGAGGAAGGCGTCAACAGTGGCACCTTCGAACCGCGCGACAGGGACCGGGCAGCCGTTTTCGTGCTGGATGCCTGCTTTCGTTTCGTACACCCCGTAGCGGTCGATCTGGAAGCGGATGTGCCGCAAACCCAATTTGACCAGCGCCTTGCTGCGGTTGTGAAGGTGGTGCTCCGGGCGCTGGCCAGTGGTGCAATCTAATGTGAATACATGACAAATGACAAATTTTGTCATTTGAAACTGAATTTTCCAGATCTGCCGCGAACGCTGCACATTGAGATGACTTGCTCCTAAGCGATTCTGTTTCCTGTCTTTTCAACCGATTGACAGGGTTGTCTTCCGGTATCCCGCGTGGAGCGCTGGGACAGTGCCGAACTTGCCGCATGGGTGTCCTTCAGTCACAGAAGCGCCGGTTTTGCATGACGTGGGTGTTGCGGCTTGAGAGCTGAAGCCCGCGTGATGTGTGTTTCATCATGTCAGGGCCAGCCTTGGTGATCGGGGCGGCCTCATCATTTCTTCAAGGGAAAATGGCTCCATGGCCCGCAAGAAGATTGCCCTCATCGGCGCCGGACAGATCGGCGGAACGCTCGCTCACCTGGCCGGCCTGAAAGAGCTTGGCGATATCGTCCTGTTCGACATTGCGGAAGGCGTGCCGCAGGGCAAGAGCCTTGATCTTGTTGAATCGTCTGCCGTCGATGGCTTCGATGCACTTTACAAGGGCACCAACGATTACGCCGACATTGCAGGGGCCGACGTGGTGATCGTCACCGCCGGGGTGCCGCGCAAGCCCGGCATGAGCCGCGACGACCTGATCGGCATCAATCTGAAAGTCATGAAGGCGGTCGGCGAAGGCATCAGGCAGTATGCGCCCAAGGCTTTCGTGATCTGCATCACTAACCCGCTCGATGCGATGGTCTGGGCGCTGCAGAAGTTCTCCGGCGTCAAGCCGAACATGATCTGCGGCATGGCAGGCGTGCTCGATTCTGCCCGCATGGCCTACTTCCTCGAAGAAGCAACCGGCGTCTCGATCAAGGACATCAAGACCTTTGTGCTCGGTGGCCATGGCGACGACATGGTGCCGCTGGTGCGCTACTCGACTGTCGGCGGCGTGCCGCTGCCCGACCTCGTCAAGATGAAGTGGATCACGCAGGAGAAGGTGGACCAGATCGTGGAACGCACCCGCAAGGGCGGTGGCGAGATCGTCAACCTGCTCAAGACCGGCTCTGCCTTCTATGCGCCCGCGGCCTCCGCCATCGCCATGGCCGAGAGCTTCCTGAAAGACCAGAAGCGCGTCCTGCCCTGCGCCGCCTCGCTCAAGGGCGAATACGGCGTCAAGGGCATGTTCATCGGCGTGCCGGTTGTGATCGGCGGCAAGGGCATCGAGCGCGTCAACAAGATCAAGCTCAACAAGGACGAGCAGGCCATGATGGACAAGTCGGTGGCTTCGGTCACCGGATTGATAGACGCCTGCAAGGCGATTGATCCGTCGTTGAAGGACTGAGTTGCGGCAGTTGGCAATCGGCAGTCGGCAGTCGGAAGGGCTGTCGGCGGGTACGGTTTATCGACTGCCTACTTTCCACTGCCGATTGCCGTTCCAGAGGAACCCGACATGAACATCCACGAATATCAAGGCAAGGCCGTTCTGAAAGAGTTCGGCGCGCCGGTCTCCAAAGGTTTTGCCGCCTTCACGGTCGATGAAGCTGAAGCTGCCGCCAGGCAGCTTCCCGGCCCGCTTTATGTGGTGAAGAGCCAGATTCATGCGGGCGGCCGCGGCAAGGGCAAGTTCAAGGAACTTGCGCCCGATGCCAAGGGCGGCGTGCGCCTCGCGAAATCCATCGACGAGGTCAAGGCGCATGCGGCCGAGATGCTTGGGCACACGCTGGTGACGATCCAGACCGGGCCTGCCGGCAAGCAGGTCAACCGCCTCTACATCGAGGACGGCTCGGACATCGAGAAGGAGTTCTACCTCTCGATGCTGGTCGACCGCGAAACCGCGCGCATCGCCTTCGTGGTCTCCACCGAGGGCGGCATGAACATCGAGGACGTGGCGCACGACACCCCTGAGAAGATCGTGACCTTCTCGGTTGATCCCGTCACTGGCGCGATGCCGCTGCATGGCCGCAAAGTCGCCAAGGTGCTGGGGCTGACAGGCGATCTCGCCAAGCAGACTGAGAAGCTGGTGGGCCAGCTCTATACCGCCTTCACCGCCACCGACATGGAAATGCTCGAGATCAACCCGCTGATCATCACCAAGGATGGCCAGCTGAAATGCCTCGATGCGAAGATTTCGTTCGATTCCAACTCGCTCTATCGCCACCCGAACATCGTGGCATTGCGCGACGTCTCGGAAGAAGACGCCAAGGAAATCGAAGCCTCAAAACATGACCTCGCCTACATCGCGCTCGATGGCACGATCGGCTGCATGGTCAACGGTGCGGGGCTTGCCATGGCGACCCTCGACATCATCAAGCTCTATGGGGCCGAGCCTGCCAACTTCCTCGATGTCGGCGGCGGTGCCTCCGAAGAGAAGGTCACGGCGGCCTTCAAGATCATAACTGCCGATCCGCAGGTGAAGGGCATCCTCGTCAACATCTTCGGCGGCATCATGAAGTGCGACGTGATCGCCCGCGGCGTGATCGGCGCGGTCAAGGCGGTCGGCCTTCAGGTGCCGCTGGTCGTGCGCCTCGAAGGCACCAACGTCGAGGAAGGCAAAAAGATCATCCGCGAA
>JANMIB010000498.1:0-2445 GCA_031375605.1 Allobosea sp.
GGTCGATCTCGCCCGCGCCCATCTGGCGCTGTGCGTCGAGGCCTGGGGGCAAGCCAGCCCGCAAACCGCGCTATGCGAAATCGAACTGGGCCGTGCGCTGATCGTGGAGATGGTATTTCCCGACGCCGAAAGCACGCTGACCCTTGCCATCACCCACCTCGGAGCGAAGCCCGAACCGCAAGCCTTGGCCCGCGCCCAATCGCTGCTTGGAGAAGTGTTGAATTGGCGAGGAAAGTTTGAGGAAGCGTCGGGCCTCATCACCTCTGCGCTGGCGGTACAGACGGACCCCGCGCAACGCTCGCTGACGCTGCGCCGGCAAGCAAATATACTGGTTGGGCAGGGCAAATTGCCGGAACAGCAAGCCGCAATCACAGCTGCACGCCGATTGGCTGAAACGTCGACGCTGACCGTGCATGATCGGGCCTTGCTGGATTTGCAGGCCGGCCTGGTCGAGGTTGTCCGAAACCCAGCCCAAGCCGTCAGCCTTGATCGTGTGGCTCTGGCAAAAATGGAGCAGCGCTTCGGTGCCACCGACAGTCGGCTTGGTTTTCCGTTGGCAAGGCTGGGCGATGCAATTTTCGTTGCCGAAGGGCATATGGCGAGTGAGCCGTTTCGCGAACGAGCGCTGGCAATCGAGCGTGCCCGCCCACGCCCCAATCCTCAACGCGAGACCGCAGCGCTTGTTGATCTGTCAGGCGTTTGGGCGGCATCCGGGCGCTTGATCCCGGCAATGATGTTCCTAACGGAAGCATTGGCGCGTTCCGAGACAGAAGGCGCAAACGGCCTGCTGCCCCCTCGGCTGCGAAGGCTGGGCGAGATGCAGGCGCAGGCGGGTCAACTTGAAGCCGCAATAGGTTCACTTGAACGCGCCGTGTCTGCAAGTGAAGCGCAGATGGGGCGCAATTCTGCAACCACCGGATACATATTGCTAACGCTAGCGCGAACCTATGGCCGGGTGGGCCGCGATTCCGACGCTGAGGCGGCCGCGCGCCGGGCCGTTGTGATACGAGAGCAGCTCTATGGTCCTAATCAAATTGTCACTCTGACCGCTCGTGCCGTGCTCGGCGGCCTGCTGTTGGACAAAAACCCTGCGGAAGCGGTTCGCTTGATTGAACCTGCGGTTGCCGCGATCGCTGCGCAGTTTGGCAATGAACACCCCCGTACTCAACAATATCGCGCCCTTCTGGCGGCCGCACTTGCAAAATCAGGACATCCAGAGGCTGCGATCACCCAAATCGACACATCGATTGGCGTGCTGCGGCAACCGCTGCTGGGCACGCAGATCCTGAATAGTGTGGGTAGCGAACTCGGTCTCGGTTGGTCGAATGACGTGTTTGACGCTCTGCAAGCGGCGGTTTTTTGGCTGCCTGCCACCGACAGCGCACGCGCATTTGCAATCTTGCAGCTGGACGAAGCCGCCACCGGTTTGTCCACAATTGCCTGGCAGGCCGCTGCGCGGCGCAGCATCAGCAATCCGAAGATCAAGGCGCTGGTCGAGGCGCAACGCAGCGATCAGATCGAATTGACCAGCTTGCGCCGCAATGTGGTGAACCAGGCCGATACCTTGGCGGCAGTTCCGCAGATCACGGCATTGCAGGGGCGCATGGCGGCGATGGACGTTCAGATTGCCGCCGCCGATCCCGCCTTCGCTGCGCTTTTCAGGCGCCAGGAAGTGCCACTGGCCGACATGAATTCGGGACGCCAACCACTGTTGCGCCGGCATGAAGCGATGATTGCTTTCATACAGAACAACGATGCGCTGCGCGTTATGGTGATAACGCGCGACGGCACGTTCATGAAAATACTGCCTGACACAAGGCGCGAGGTTCTGACGGCACAGGTTGCAGCTCTGCGCCGCGGCTTGGTCATCGATGCCGCACTCACCGCCGCTGATCTGCCGGAATTCGATGTGGCGGCCTCGCATGTGCTTTACGCCAGGGTGATCGCGCCGCTGCTGCCACATCTGAAAGGCATCACCACGCTGCAGATTGTCGCCGATGGCCCGCTTGCGCGGCTGCCGCTGGGGCTGCTGGTGTCGAGGCCGGCCAAGGACGCCGATCTGGTGGCGCGCTATCGCAACAGCCGGTGGCTGGCCGATCGTTTCGCCATTGCCGTGCATCCCGGTATCGCGGCGCTGGCGGCGGCGCGCGGCATCGGCGCGCCCAGCCGCGCTGATCGGATTTTGCTGGCGGTGGCCGATCCCGCGCTGACCGGCATCACCCCCGGCACTATCCCCGGCGCTACCCAAGTGGCGGGCATGGCCGGCTTTGTGAAACTGCGCGGGGAGCAGCGCGGCGCGGCCCGCACGGCCACTGCCATCTGCGCCATGCAACCGCTGCCCGACTCGCGGCGGGAGGCCGAACGTGTCGCCAGCACGCTTGGCAAGCAAGGCACGACAACGCTGCTGATGGGCGCGCAGGCTTCTGAACGCGAGGTGCGGCAGCG
>JANMIB010000523.1:0-2932 GCA_031375605.1 Allobosea sp.
CTGGCTGAGGCACTGTTGGTGTTTGCCAACAGTGTGGCCGATGATGCAAAGCCGGTCCGTGAAATCTCAAAACCAACTGAGTGAATGATGCCCCACTGGCTCTACAAATCCGAACCCTTCAAATGGTCGTGGGACGCCCAGGTCGCGGCTGGCGACACCGGCACGTTCTGGGATGGGGTGCGCAACCATTCGGCCAAGCTCAACCTGATGGCGATGCGGGTGGGCGATCAGGGCTTTTTCTATCATTCCAACGAGGGCCTGGCTGTCGTCGGCATTGTCGAGGTGATCCGCGAGGCCTATCCAGACCCCATGGCGGAGCCGGGCGAGCCGTGGGTGGTGGTGGATGTGAAGGCGGTCAGGCCGTTCCCGCGCCCCGTCACGCTGGCAGAGGTCAAGGCCACGCCGGCGCTGGCGAAAATGAGCCTTGTCACCTCCATGCGCCTGTCTGTGCAGCCGGTGACGGACGCCGAATGGGCGCTGGTCTGCAAGATGGGCGGGCTTTGAGGGGCCGGCTGATCAGCCTTTGACCTCGGCGACCGCAAAGCCTGCCTTGCCGGCATAGCCCCGCACGATGGCCTCGCGGTCGTCATGTGACAGCACCTTGGCGACATCGGCAAAACCGGCGGGAGCGAGCTTTTCGACTTCGTCGATAACCCGTTCCGGCCCGCCCTTGCGGTTGAGCGCCACGATCTCGGACGTTTTCGGACGGCGTTCCGCCTCGTACTCGGCAAGGCCCTGCCGCGGATGATCGGCCCTTGCCAGACAGTCTGCAAGGCAGCGTGCGTCGAGAATGGCCTGGCTCGCGCCATTCGAGCCGACCGGATACATCGGGTGGGCCGCATCGCCCAGCAGCGTGACGCGGCCATGGGTCCAGCGCGGCAGCGGGTCGCGGTCGCACATCGGGTATTCGTAGAAGGCCTCGGTGGACCTGATCAGCGCCACGACATCGAAGCCGGGGATCTCGAAGCGTCTGGCATAGGGCAAGACTTCATCCAGCCGTCCGCGCCGCGACCAGCTTTCCTTGCCGGGTGGGTGGGGGGTGTCACTGAGGCGCGCTGTCACAACCCAGTTGGTGAGCCGCGTCCCTTCGGTCGTGCCCGGCCCGATCGGATAGAGCACGAGCTTGCCGCCCATGCCGCCCGCAATGATCATCGACGCGCCGCCCATGAAGGCCGGGAACTCGGCTGCGCCCCGCCACATCATCACGCCATTCCAGCGCGGCAGGCCCTGATCGGGGTGATCATGACCGCGCACGGCGGAATGGATCCCGTCGGCGGCGACAAGGATTTCGCCGCGCACGGTCTCGCTCGATGCCCCATCGATGCTATCGACAAAGTGCGTCGTGACGCCGCCCTCATCCTGCACGAAACCGCCAAGCCTGCGTCCGGTCCTGATGGCACCAGGCCCCAGCCGGTCAATCACCGCATCATGGATGAGGCGCTGCAAACGGCCCCGGTGGATCGAGAACTGCGGCACATCGAAGCCTGCCGCGATCCCGCGCGGCTCTTGCCAAACGGTCTGGCCAAGACGGTTCATGTAGATCAGTTCCGCGGTGCGGATGCCGACGGCGTCCAGCGCAGGCAGCAGCCCCAGATCAGCCAGCTCCCTTATGGCATGCGGCAAGGTATTGATGCCGACACCGACTTCGCGGATCTCGCTGGCCTGCTCATAGATCACACAGGAGATGCCGCGCCTGTGCAGCATGAGGGCTGCGGTCAAACCGCCGATGCCTGCGCCAACGATGATGACCTTGGCTTCAACACGATCCGGCATGCTCTGCGACCTCATCGGCTTTCCAGATTTTTCAGCTTGTAGAGCGCGTCCAGAGCCTCGCGGGGCGTCATTTCGTCAGGCGCGATGGCGGCAAGCATGTCGCGCAAGGCATCCGCCTTCTGCGCAGCGACAGGTGCCGCATGCCTGACAGGCACGGAAAACAGCGGCAGATCATCGATGATGGTGGCAACCGGCTTTTCGCGTTCGGATTTCTCAAGTTCCGCCAGCAGGACGCGCGCACGCTCCACCACGGCAGGCGGCAAACCCGCGAGCTTAGCGACCTGGATGCCATAGGACCGATCAGCCGCGCCGGGCACCACCTCGTGCAGGAACACCACATCGCCATTCCATTCGGTGACACGCACCGTGGCGTTGGACACGCGCGGCAACTTGTCGGCAAGCGCTGTCAGCTCATGAAAATGGGTGGCGAACAGCGAGCGGCAGCGATTGACCTCATGCAGATGCTCGATGGCCGACCATGCGATCGAGAGGCCATCAAACGTAGCTGTGCCGCGCCCGATCTCGTCGAGGATGACCAGGGCGCGCGGGCCTGCCTGATTGAGGATCGCGGCGGTTTCGACCATCTCGACCATGAAGGTCGAGCGGCCACGCGCCAGATCATCAGCTGCGCCCACACGGCTGAACAGCCTGTCCACCACCCCGATGCGAGCCGCAGCCGCTGGCACGAACGAACCCATCTGCGCGAGAATCACGATCAGTGCGTTCTGGCGCAAGAACGTGGACTTGCCCGCCATGTTCGGCCCGGTCAGCAGCGTGATGCGCCCGCCGCCATCTGCGCTCAGATCGCAGTCATTGGCCACGAAAGGCTGCCCATCACGCTTCAGTGCTGCTTCCACCACCGGGTGACGGCCCGCGGTCAGCACCAGCACATCGGAGTTTTCGATCTCCGGGCGCACCCAGTCATGATCGGCGCTGAGTGCTGCAAGCGCTGAAGACACATCAACCAGCGCCAGTGCGGACGCCGCCTGCCTGATGCTGTCGCCAGCCGCCAGCACAGCCTCCCGCAATTCTGCGAACAGGGCAAGTTCAAGCCGCAACGCGCGGTCTGCAGCAGAGGCGATCCTGTCCTGCAGATCGCCCAGCTCGACCGAGGTGAATCGCATGGCCCCTGCCATGCTCTGCCGGTGCACGAAAGTGG
>JANMIB010000059.1:0-6600 GCA_031375605.1 Allobosea sp.
GCAGGTCTGACGCAGATCAAGGGGTCGGTCGAGATCGAGCGCAATGGCGGGCTTTTGTCCCTTCGCGTGGCTGGCAAGGCTGCCGCCCTCGATCTGGCACGCGCCGTCGGCGGTGACATGTCAGGCACAGGCGACCTGACCATCCAGCTTGGTGCCTCAGGCGAGAGCCCGGCCCGGCTTGTCGCGGCCTTGACGGGCGCAGCCCAGTTCAACGGGCGCAGTCTTGCTCTTGGCCGCATTGATCCTGCGGCACTGGAGCGAATCACGGCCAATCTCGGCTCGGACATCATCATCGGCGATGCCGCCGCGCTGGCCCAGACGGTCCGGCGCGCCGTCGAGGCAGCGCCCTGGCGGCTGGCAGACACTTCGCTCGCTGTCATCATCGCGGGTGGCGTTGCACGGTTGTCGCCGGTCAACGACGACAAGACGGGCGCTTCGCTGGCCTTGCAAGGCGCGTTCGATGTCCGAAGCGGCCTCAAGGATCTTCGTGCTGCCATGCTCATGAAATCCCAGCCGAAGGGCTGGTCCGGCCCGGCCCCCCAGATCACCGTGAACTGGCGCGGAGCCTGGCGCGAGCCTGTGCGCAGCTATGACGTCAGCGCGCTCTCAAACGCCGTGTCACAGCGGGCGCTCCAGCGCGAGATCGAACGGGTCGAGGCTTTCGAGGCGGACATTCGCGAGCGGGCGCAGTTCAACCGCAGGCTGCGGGCTGAACGCGAACGCCGCGAGGAAGAGCAGAGGCAGGCCGCCGCCGAGGCATTAAGGGCCGCCGCTGAGGCACAGAAAGCTGCCGCCGAAGCGCAGAGAACGGCTGCCGAGGCACAGAGACTGGTAGCTTCGGAGGCCGCACGCCAGCGCGAGGAGCAAGCAACGCGCCTGCGCGAGGAGCAAGACCGCGCGCGGGCCGCTGTCCAGCAGCTTTCTCCTGCACAGACCCTGCCGCCACTGCCGCCGCCATTGAACATCAACCCGGTGCCCGCACCGCTTTCGCGAAGCCCGGCTCAACTGAATTGATCAAATGAGCCGCTTAAGGCGTCACGTGGATGTTGCGCGTCACACCCTTTGGCACATTCAGCTCTTTCCAGACCGAGTTGGCGACATGGGTGGCGGGGAACGGAGGCCGCGCCACGTATTGCCCAGCGCCTGCTGACGCACGGATGTCGCCGTCCTGCCAGGCGATCCGGCCACCGCACAGGGTCATCCTGGGGGCACCCGTGCAAACAAAGCCCTCGAACACATTGTAGTCGATGCGGCTCACCTGCGCCTTGGCGGTGATGGTCTTGGTGGCTTCTGGATCCCAGATCACCAGATCAGCATCTGACCCCACGGCGATGGCACCCTTGCGCGGGTAGATGTTGAGGATGCGGGCAATGTTGGCCGAGGTCACGGCGACAAACTCTTCTTTGGTGAGCCGGCCGGTGTTGACCCCCTTTGTCCACAGCACCGGCATGCGGTCTTCAAGACCGCCGGTTCCGTTCGGGATCAGACGGAAATCGCCAATGCCGCCACGTTTTTGCTGTGTCGTGAACGAGCAGTGATCGGTCGCCACGACCTGCAGCGAGCCCGATTGCAGCCCTGCCCAGAGCGCAGCCTGATGCTCCCTTGGCCTGAAGGGCGGGCTCATCACGCGCTGCGCTGCATAGTCCCAGTTCTTGTCGAGGTATTCGCTGTCATCCAGCACGAGATGCTGGATCAGCGCCTCGCCATAAACCCGCCTGCCGGCGTCCCGCGCCCGCTTGATCGCATCATGGGCATCGATTGAGGAGGTGTGCACCACGTAAAGCTGCGAGCCCACCATGTCAGCGATCATCACGGCGCGGTTGGTCGCTTCGCCTTCGACATGGGGCGGGCGGGAATAGGCATGGCCTTCCGGCCCGGTGACGCCCCTGGCCATGAGGCTTTCCTGAAGCCGGAAAACGATGTCACCATTCTCGGCATGGACGAGCGGCATCGCGCCAAGCTGCGCACAGCGCGAAAACGAGTGATAAAGTTCGTCATCATTCACCATCAGCGCGCCCTTGTAGGCCATGAAATGCTTGAAGGTGTTGATGCCATAGGTATTGACCACCGTGTCCATCTCGTCAAACACCTGTTTCGACCAGCCTGTGACCGCCATGTGGAACGCATAGTCACAGGCCGCTTTCTCGGATTTGCGCCGCCAGTCCTGATAGGCCGCCAGCATCGAGGCTCCCGGCGCGGGAATGCAGAAATCGACGATCATGGTCGTGCCGCCCGAGAGCGCAGCCTTCGTGCCCCACTCGAAATCATCCGCCGACACCGTCCCCATGAACATCAGTTCCATATGGGTGTGCGGATCGATGCCGCCCGGCAGCACATCACAGCCACCCGCGTCGATCACCTCGGTGCCGGGTGGTACCTCAAGCTCTCCACCCACGGCGATGATCTTCCCGCCGTCGATGAGGACATCGGCACGCTTCGTATGGTCATGGTTGATGACCGTTCCGCCGCGAATGAGGATGGGGCTGGTGGACGCCATGGCATACGCTCCTGCTGAAGAATACCGGGATGAGCTTTCACATGCGAAGATCAGAGAAGAACTGCGAAAAGGGATTGAGAACCTGGCAACCGTGCCATGAGAAGCCCGGATTCATGTCTTCAGACAGCAGATACTCACATCCAAGACTGGCTGCGGATGCAAGGATGATGGCGTCAAAAATATGCACCTGATGCAGCGCGTTCAGCGCAATGGCATCCTCAAGCACAGGCAGCGTGCTGTCGCCTGTGGCATAGGTTTTGGTCCAAACTTCGATGCGGCGTCCAGCCTCATCCCGCGCCAGTTTCTGTTTGCGAACCAGAACATAGTGCAGTTCTGCCAGCGACTGGCTTGGGATCAACACATCCTCAACGGGGATGCCGGCGAGGATACTGATTGCCCGTGCCTGCATCGCGGCATCATTCACTCCTTCGGCGTAGGCCATGATGTTCGTATCCAGCGCGAACCTCACGTCTTCTCACCGAAGATGACCTCGTCGTAGAGTTCCTCGCGGCTGATCTTGCCCAAGTTCATGGCAGGCTGGGTCCGCAGCCGCTCGAACAAGCCTTCGCGAGCTGCCGCACGCTTTCGCAGCACGGCCTCTTCGTTGTCAGTGACAGGAACCAAGCGGGCGACAGGCTTGCCATGCGACGTCACCACCACTGTCTCACCGCTGGCGGCATGCCGCAACAGCTTGGAAAACTGCCTGTTCGCTTCCGCAGCCGTGACCGTCTTCATCTCCATCCTCCAAAAGTAGTGATTTTCACTACTTTAACGATTGCAGCGTGGCCGTTCAAGACCACGCTGGCAGCTTGTGTCGGAGGTCACTTCATCGCGGCGTCGATCACCGCATGTGTCCAGGCTCCGGTCGGCACCTTGGTGATGACGGGCTGCTCGCCGCCTGCACCCATCAAGGTGGCCACTGTGCGGTCGAAATCAGCCGGGTCGAGCTTGCCGGTCGAGCCGGTGGTGAGCTTGTTGATCTCGCCCATCATGCGCTTCTGGTGGGCTTCCTTCTGGGCACCGGAGGCATCGTTGTCGAGGACGATCTTCGTCGCTTCATCAGGGTTGGCGCGGGCATAGTCCCAGCCCTTCAGCGCGGCGCGCACGAACTTGGCCATGCGGGCGGCAAAGGCCGGGTCATTGAGCCTGTTCTCCAGGACATAAAGGCCATCCTCCATCGTCGAAACGCCCTGATCGGTGTAGTTGAACACCACCAGTTCCTCGGGCTTGAGGCCGGCATCGATCACCTGCCAGTATTCGTTGTAGGTCATGGTGGAGACGCAGGCCGCCTGCCTCTGGATGATCGGGTCGACGTTGAAACCCTGCTTGATCACCTTGACGCCGCCAGCCGAACCGTCGGTCTTGAGGCCGAGCTTCGCCATCCAGGCCATGAACGGATATTCGTTGCCGAAGAACCAGACGCCGAGCGTCTTGTCCTTGAAATCAGCGGGAGTGGCCACACCGGCATCCTTGCGGCAGGTCAGCATCATGCCGGACCGCTTGAAGGGCTGGGCGATATTGACCAGCGCAACGCCTTTTTCGCGCGCTGCGAGTGCGGCAGGCATCCACTCGACGACGACGTCCGCGCCGCCACCTGCAATCACCTGCGGAGGGGCGATGTCGGGGCCGCCCGGCTTGATGACAATGTCGATGCCCTCGGCCTTGAAGAAACCCTTGTCCTTGGCAACATAGTAGCCTGCGAACTGCGCCTGCGTGACCCATTTGAGCTGCAGCGTGACGCGTTCCTGCGCGGCAGCAGGCAGTGCGAGTGCCAGCGACATGGCGGCACCGATCATCATGGTCCTGATCATGGTCTTCTCCCTGTTTGCACCAGCCGTCCAGACTGGTCAGTCGTCAAAACACTTAACCCGCACGGGTCGAGGGATGCCAGAACGTGACACTCCGCTCGATCAGCACCAGGATTCCATAGAAGGCCGAACCGGCCAGCCCCGCAACAGCTATCGTGGCCCAGACCATGTCGAGCGCCATCCGCCCGACCTCTGTTGAAATACGAAAGCCCATGCCCACGACCGGCGTGCCGAAGAACTCGGCCACGATAGCCCCGATCATCGCCAGCGTGGCGTTGATCTTCAGCGCGTTGAAGATGAAGGGCATCGCGGCGGGCAGGCGCAGGGACACAAGCGTCGAAAACCACGATGCGCCATAAGAGCGCATCAGGTCGCGTTCGAGCTGGCCAGCGCTGGCAAGCCCCGCCACTGTGTTCACGAGCATCGGAAAGAACGTCATCACGACCACCACCGCCGCCTTGGACTGCCAGTCAAAGCCGAACCACATCACCAGGATGGGCGCGATGCCGATGATGGGCAGGGCCGAGATGAAATTGCCGATGGGCATCAGGCCCCGACGCAGGACATCGAACCGGTCGCAGGCGAGCGCAATGAGAAAGCCCGCAACACAACCCATGGTCCAGCCGGGAATGGCGGCACGCAGCACGGTCTGGAAAAAGTCAGCCCACAAGGTCGGGATGGACGTGGCGACCTTGGCGGCAATGAGCGACGGCGCAGGCAGCAGAACAGTGGGAACACCAAAACCCACGCAAAGCGCCTCCCACAGGACAAGCAGGGTCAACCCGAATATCCACGGAGCCATCCATCCGGCGACCCGCGACAATGCACCCTGTGAGGCAGACAGCGTGTGGTTGAGTTCCCACGCAGCTATCCAGAAGCCCGCCACCAGCGCCCAGTAGCTCCAGTGGGCCGCTGGGCCCCGATCCTGAAGCCGGAACAGGAGCCCGGCCGTCAGCGCTGCCACCGTCACCACCTGGAACAGCGCCGCAGGCCCCGATTGGCGGACACTCATGCCCGTGCCCCCATGGCCTTCAGCGTCAGCCGCTCTGCCAGCGCAACGGTGACCACAAGCAGCGCCGCGAGCAACGCGGCAAACAGCAGCGCCGACCAGATCTGGATGGTCTGGCCATAATAGCTGCCTGACAACAGGCGCGCGCCAAGACCGGCCTGCGCGCCCGTCGGCAACTCTCCCACGATGGCACCCACGAGGCTGATGGTGACAGCCACCTTCAGCGATGCGAACAGGAAGGGCACGGCGGCGGGCCAGCGCAGCTTCCAGAAGGTCTGCGCACGCGAGCCGTGATAGGTCCGCATCAGGTCAAGCTGCATGGCATCGGGCGATGTAAGGCCCTTGACCATGCCGATGGCCACCGGAAAAAAGCACAGATAGGCCGAAATGATGGATTTCGGCACCAGTCCTGTCAGCCCCACAGAACCAAGTGCCACGATGATGATCGGCGCGATGGCCAGAATGGGGATCGTCTGGCTCACGATCACCCAGGGCATCAGGCTTCTGGAAAGCGTGCGGCTGTGAACGACGCCAATGGCGATGAGGATGCCCAGAAGACTGCCCATGACAAAGCCCAGAAGCGTGGCGGACAGCGTCACCCAGGCATGGTAGCCAAGATTGCGCGGGTTCAGCACCACCCCATCAGCCGTCTCACGGAAGAGCCGTGTGTTGATCGTGGAGTTGTAAAGTTCCGTCACGATCTGGTGCGGTGCAGGCAGAACGGGCCGTTCCAGCGCCCAGGCGATCTGGTATCGGGCCGCAAGATCGCCGCTGGCATTCTGCAATTGCGGCAGGTTTCCGTTCATCGGCAGGCAGGCAGCATACCACGCAGCCATGATCAGCGCCGTGATGACGAGCACAGGGATGGCCGAGCCCCTGGCACGGGGCAGGGAGCGGGCGGCAACGGCATCAGTCATCATAGGAATGGCCGGCACGCAGCCCCTCCCTGACGCGTTGGGCGATGTGCAGGAACTCGGGCGTCTCGCGGATGTCGAGCGTACGCTTGTCCCCCAGATCACAATCGATGATGTCGATGATGCGGCCCGGACGCGGGCTCATCACCACGATCCGGGTCGACAGGAAAACGGCCTCGGGAATCGAGTGCGTCACGAAAATGATGGTGTTCCGCGTTCCGGCCCAGAGCCGGAGCAATTGTTCGTTCAGCTTGTCACGCACGATCTCGTCGAGCGCTCCGAACGGCTCGTCCATCAGCAGCAGTTGCGGATCAAAGCACAGCGCGCGGGCAATGGAGGCGCGCTGCTGCATGCCTCCTGACAGCTGCCATG
>JANMIB010000085.1:0-4109 GCA_031375605.1 Allobosea sp.
GCAGTGATGGTGTGGGCAATACGGCTCATACGGCTCTCAGCCACTGCGCCACCACACGACGCCCATGATGATCACAAGTGCGACAAACTGCAAAAGCACGCGCAAACGCATCAGGGTCTGCGCCTTGCCGGGCGAGCCGCCCCGCATCATGTTGATGAGGCCAAGCAGGAGGATGACGGCGACGGTTCCGACGGCAACCGGCACGAGAGCGCTGATGACAGAATTCATATGCTGGGCTTACCCGCAAAACACCAGGTTGCGAAGGTGTTTTGCTGCGCAAAGGTGTCGCGGTGGTCAGGTTTTCACCGAGACCGGATTTTCACTGCCTCCTGAGCAGCCGCTCCAGATATTCAAGCTCTTCCTGCGGGCGCAGCGTTTCACCCAGGCGGCGGCGCAGCTCCTCCAGAATCCGCCTTGCCCTCACCTGCGGGGCCTCACCTGGCACGCGGGTATCACCGGAGATGATGCCGCGGCTTGATTCGCGCTGGTTGCCTTCGCGGCCCAACGGGTCGCGCGGCTGGGCCTGCCTGCTGTTGGCGCGGTCACGTCCGCCCGGCTGGGGATCGCCGTCGGCCATGCCCTCGCCCTCGCCTTGCCCCTGGCCTTCCTGCTGCATCTGCTGGGCAAGCTGCTGTGCGCCATTGCGCAAGCCTTCAAGTGCACGCCCCTGCGCCTGTGCGGCACCGTTGGGGTCTCCCTGCCCGAGCGCGCCCTCTGCTTCGCCCATGGCCTGCTCGGCCTCGCCAAGGCCCTGCTGGTTCGGCATGCCCATGTCCTGCATGCGGCGCTGCATCTCGCGCAGTCGGTCACGCAACTGCTGCTGTCGCTGGGCAAGCTGCTCGCGGCTCTGCTGTCCGCGCTGGCCTTGTTGCTGGCCTGGCTGCTGGCCCTCTTGGCCTTCCTGCCCGTCTTCCTGGCCATCCTGCTGCTGGCCTTGCTGGCCGCGTTGCTGCTGCCCCTGCTGGCGCTGGCCCTGATTGGGCCGGGCTTGCTGCTGGCCACGCTGGTTGGGGTTGCTGCGCTGGTTGCGCTGCTGGCCTTGCTGCTGGCCCTGCTGCTCTTGCCCGTCCTGAAAGGTCTCATCGCGCAGTTCCTGCTGCTCGCGGGTCATGCGGTCGAGTTCGCTGAGCTGGTTCTGCATGTCCCGCTGGCGCGGGTCCATCTGGCCGGGGCGGGCCTGCTGGAGATTGCGCATCATGTTGTTGAGTTCGTTCAGCAGGCGCTGGGCTTCCTCGGTCTCGCCACGCTTGTTCAGCTCATCAATGCGGTTGAGCATGTTGTTGAGATCGCGTGGTGTCACTGTCCGGAAATTCTCCGGCATCTGCGTCATCTCGTTCTGGCGGCCATTCTGCTGGTCGCGCTGCATCTGCTCGGCCAGTTCGCGCATGTAGCGGTTCATGGCCTCGCGCAGTTCCTGTGTCAGGCGGGACAGTTCCTGCTGGTCAGCACCGCGCTCCATGGCCTGCTGAAGCCTGTCCTGTGCCGCACGAAGCTGCCGCTCCGCATCGGACAGATCGCCATCCTCCAGCATCACCGCAAGTTGCCAGAGATCATCGACGACCTCGATAAGGCCAGCATCACCCCGCGCGCCGCGCAGTTTTTCAGCAATCAGCCTGAGACCAAGATAGACGCCCGGCTCTTTTGTGTATTCTGCCGGCTCGATCAGCAGCGCGTCTAGCGCAGTCTGCACGCGCGGCCTGTCGGTCACGTCCAGCACAAGCCAGCGCCGCGTTTCCACCAGAGCGCGGGCGAGCGGCTTGTTGAAGGCGCGCTGCGGTAGCGTCACCTCGCGCGGAGCACTCGAACCCTCTTGGTTCGCATCATCCCGCGCTGTCAGTGTCATCAAGACACGCGCACCCGCCCAGGGGTGCTCCGCCAGTTCAAGCCCGATCTTGATGTCAGCCTCACCGCTCGCATCGCCCGGATTGGGCAGTGGCGTGCGCGGGGGCTCGATCAGCGGCCTGGCGCCTGGCCTCGTGTTCGCGTTCAGCGGCTTGAAGGCAGCCTCGACGGAGGCGATGCCGTAATCATCCTTGGCACGATACACCACGCTCAACTGCCCGCGCTGGCCCGCCTGCGGTGCTTCGGTCATGTCGATCTCAGGCGCCCGGTCCGGCACCATGGTAATGGCGATATCGCCTGCCGGAACGCCCGCGCCACCAAGCCTGATCGTGCCGTTGGCCGAAAGGGCGAAACGGCGTTCAACGCCCTGCTGCACGCCTTGAGGTGTCGGCAACGCCTCAAGCCCGCCGCTGGCGTCGATGCTGACATCCTGTGCGCCCGAGACGCGAACAATGATGGTCGAGCGGGCCGGTGCCCGCACGGGCCCGTCAGTGGCACCAAACACCAGCATGATCGGAGGAAGGCGGGTGTAACCGGGCGGGTCAATCCAGCCGTCGATGCGCACCTGCGCAGATGGCGGCTTCGGTGCAGACCAGTCAAAGGCCTGGCCCATGCGGAAATTCGCCTCCGGACCCGCCACGAAAAAAGCGGCAGCCGCAGCCAGCACCGGAACAGTGCGCAAGGCAAGCCGGTCGATCCGCGCCATGCCCGGTGCAGGAGAAGCAACCCTCAGAGCGGCAACATCACGCTGCTGGCGTTCCAGATGGGTCTTCCAGAGCGCCTGGCTGTAGGGATCGCTGCTACCGAGCGCGAGCGTATCCCGCATAGAGCTTGCCGGTCTGTGACCGTCCGGTGCCGTCATGTCGAGCCTCGACAGCGCGTCACTCTCGGCAGGGCTGCGCAACCTGACAAGTGGCCAGAGGCTCAGCGCAAGGGCCAGCGCAAACAACCCGACACCGACCATGCGGCCAAGCGGCGACAATGTCAGCCAGAGGCCAAGCCATGATGCCGCAACAAACACGAACCCGACGAGCAAGGGCAGCCAGAGCGCAGGCCAGATGCGCTCCCACCACAGGGCCAGCCTTGAACGGTCAACCAGGCTGGCAAGCCTGCTGGCAGGTGCGTTGGCTTGCCTTGTCTTGGTTGGCGCTGGTTCTTGCAGGCTGTCGGCCATTGCAGCTTGTTTCTCCACCGGAAAGTTCGATGCAGTAAACCTAACACGGATCGTGCTCTTGGCCAGTCCCGAACGCAGACCATCCCGCGCTCCCGATGTGGCACCCATTCAGGGCATCGGCCAGGCACACGGCATTTCAAGTCATTGGTATCACTGTCAGTCTGCGTCCTGCGCCAGATCACAGGCAGGCAGCCGGACCTAGGCCAGCCATGCCGGCATGCGGTCAAGCCCGATCACATCCTCGTAATCTGGCCGTGGCCTGACCACTGCGAACCTGTCACCATCCACCAGAACTTCAGGCACCAATCGCCGCGTGTTGTAAGTACCCGACTGGACAGCGCCGTAAGCTCCAGCCGTCATCACGGCGAGCAGATCACCCGCTTCCAGCTTGGGCAAATCGCGCCCGAGAGCCAGATAATCGCCGGTTTCACACACAGGCCCGACCACATCAGCCACCACGCGCGGCGCATTCGTGGCAGGTTCAATCAACGGCTTGATGCCGTGATACGCCTCATAGAGCGTCGGGCGGATCAGGTCATTCATGGCCGCATCGACAATCACGAAGGTCTTGTCCTCGCCCTGCTTCACGTAGATCACGCCTGTCACCAGAACCCCGGCATTACCGGCGATCAGGCGCCCCTGCTCGAACATCACCTTGAGCCCAAGGGGATCAGTGTGCTTGCGCACGATGGCTGCGAATTCTTGAGGGCCGGGCGGGGCCTGGTTGTCCTCGCGGTACGGAATGCCAAGTCCGCCGCCAAGATCGATATGATCAAGCTTGTGGCCGTCCGCGATCAGGTCATGCGCCAGTTCGGTCAGCAGTCTGGTCGCATCGTCGAACGGCTGAAGGTCGGTGATCTGGCTGCCTATATGCATGTCGACGCCGGTGATCTGAAGGCCCTTGAGCGTTGCAGCCCAGGCATAAATTGACCGCGCCCGCGAGATCGGCACACCAAACTTGTTGTCAAACTTGCCGGTCGAGATCTTGGCATGCGTTCTTGCATCGACATCCGGATTGATACGGAACGACACAGGCGCACGCTTGCCCATCGAGAGGGCGACCTCCGACAGGACAACGGCTTCAGGCTCGGAC
>JANMIB010000089.1:0-2578 GCA_031375605.1 Allobosea sp.
GGAATGTCGCTCCAGACAAGGTATCGCCCTTGCGCATTCCAGGCCGGGCCTTCGGACCACAGCGCGCCGGTCCACAGCCGCTGGATCGGTGCATTCGGCTGCGCGATGCCGTTGAAGCTTGGATCGACCGCGATGACATCCGGATCCCAGAAATAGGTTGTGGGCGCACCCCGCGGGCTGAAATCCCGTGGCGGGTTGGTCACCGTGCTCGGTGGTCCGGAATTGGGTGATCCTGGCGGGCCTGTCTGGGCCATGGCCGACTGGCCCAAAGCTGCAAGGGCAACACCAGCGCCCAGCGTGCGCAGCGCACCGCGGCGTGAAAGACCATCCCCAACCGGCTTATCAGCATGAAGTTCGTGCAACATCCTTGCCTCCCTGGCATTCAGATTTGCCCAACCCCGTCGTGGAATGCGCTCCCAGAACGTGGCTTATTCATGCCCGAGACCTTGGATCTTGAATTCAGCCTGCTGACCTTGCCATGCGGGCATCATCACAGGTCGAAACTCAGCTGTTTTTTCGCAGCCTCTGCCTTGGCCGCCCTGATGGCGCGTGTCTGTGCCGGGTTGTCATCCCCTGGCGGGCGCTTGCGCGAGCCATGCTTCACGTAAACGGCCTTTGCCGTCTGCCGGAAACCTTCGCCATTGCGCACCATCGTCAACCTGTCGCGCGCCGCGCGAGCAGCCTCGGCGTGGTCCACAACGCGGGACGGATAGGTCTTGCCAAGCACGACGCCGGCACTTGCCAGTGTGTTGGCATCGAGCTTCCACGGCGTATGGATGGCAGCAACGGTGAGCTGCGCAAGCTCCGGCAGCCATTGCCGGATGAAAACGCCATCGGGATCCTGATCCAGTGATTGCTTCACCGGATTGTAGATGCGCGGCGTGTTGATGCCGGTCTGGCCGGACTGCATCTGCACCTGGGGCCAGTGGATGCCGGGTTCGTAATCGGTGAACAGCCGCGCCAGCCTCATCCCGGACACGCGCCAGTCGAGCGCCAGATGATAGCTGGCGAAGGACTGCAGCATCGCCCGCATGCGGAAGTTGATCCAGCCGGTCGCGATCAGCGAGCGCATGCAGGCATCGACGAACGGAAAGCCGGTGCGCCCGCTGATCCAGGCCTCAAGCACCGGATCATCCGGCATCGTCACCAGGCGGTGCGCTTCGAAAGCCCGATGAACCGCGCGGTGCTCGATCTGCGGCTCGCTCTCGAGTTTCTGGATGAAGTGGCAGTGCCAGTGCAGCCGCGCAATCAGCGCATCGATGGCTTTCAGCGGAATGGCACGCTCGGCAAACGGCAAGGTGTTTGCCAGCGAACGCTCGCGATAGGCGCGCTGCACCGTTTCACGCATGGACACCGACCCGACCGACAAATGCGCAGAAAGGCGCGAGCAAGCGTCCGGCGCGGTGAGAGGACTGGACATGGCGCGCTGGTAGGTCTTGCCCCGGCCACCATAGAAACTGTCCATCAGCGTGATCGCATGGCTTCGCCCCGGCGGCTGCAACATCGTGAGGCCATCGTCTTCAAGGCCAAGACTGATCGCATCTGGCCACGTACCGGATGCAATTGCCTCAACAGGCACGATCACATCCGGCGCGGGCGTGATCGGTTCGGCCATGCGGCGCTCGAACTGCGCTGCCCAGCCATTCCGGTCGAGCTTGCCGCGCTTAACCCCGAATTGCGGGAACTCTGTCCACGGCACATCAGCTTCACGGCAAAAGGCCTTGACCCGCCTGTCGCGCTCATGGGTCCAGCCGTTGCCCGTTTCCTCATGCGACCACAGGCCTTCGAGGCCATGTTCCTGGTGGATGCTCCGCAAGACATCGATCACGTCGCCGGTGCGGACGACCAGCGGCGCGCCAAGGCGCAGCAATGCGCTGCCGAGATCGCGCAGGGCCCCTTCCAGAAACAGCCACTGCCGCCTGGACGTGTCAGGTTGGGTCCAGTAACCGGGTTCAACCACATATAGTGGCAGCACTGGCCCGCGCATTGCGGCCTCATGCAAGGGGCGATGGTCCTGCGTCCTGAGGTCACGTTTGAACCAGACAACCTGAACCATTCGAGAGTGCGCTCCGTAAGCCTGTGCAGAAACATTCGTCAGTTGAATCAAAGGCCAGTCACAAATGTCTGATACCACAATCATTGTCGGCGGTGCCGGCGGCATCGGTTCGGCCCTCGCGCGGCGCATGGTCGCGGCTGGCAAACCTGTTCACCTGATCGGGCGTGATGCCGCAAAACTTGCCGCTGTGGCCGCCGAATTGGACGCATCAAGCGCTGTTGCAGATGTGCTGGATGGCGAGGCGCTGAAAGCTGCCATCGAGGCTGCTGGCGGAACCGTCAGCGGGCTTGCTTACTGCGTCGGGTCGATCAACCTCAAGCCAGTCACACGGCTGACCGATGCTGATTTCGAGAGCGATTTCAGGCTCAATGCGCTGGGAGCCGTGCGCGCGGTGCAGGCAGCCTTGCCGGCGCTGAAGGCTGCGGACGGCACGTCGTCCATCTTGCTGTTTTCTACCGTTGCCGTCGCGCAGGGTTTCACGGCCCATGCCTCGGTTGCCATGGCGAAGGGCGCGGTCGAGGG
>JANMIB010000090.1:0-3918 GCA_031375605.1 Allobosea sp.
GCCAGCCCGAGCACCAGCGCTATGGTAGCGATGCTGCCCAGCCCGCGTGCCAGCCAGCGGCCCACTGCAATGCCCTACTGCAACCTGCCGCCGCCACGCCTTGCCGGCGCGATGCGGATGGGCGTAGCCTTGTCGTCGAAAAGTTCGGCGAGTTTCTCGGTCATCACGCCGCCCAGTTCCTCGGCATCGACGATGGTGACGGCGCGTTTGTAATAGCGCGTCACATCGTGGCCGATGCCGATGGCGATCAGCTCCACCGGCGAACGGTTCTCGATCTCGCCGATGACATGTCGCAGGTGCTTTTCGAGATAATTGCCGGCATTGACCGACAAGGTCGAGTCATCGACCGGCGCGCCATCAGAGATCACCATCAAGATCTTGCGCTGTTCGGGCCGGGCCAGCAGGCGCTTGTGCGCCCAGTCCAGCGCCTCGCCGTCGATGTTCTCCTTGAGCAGGCCCTCGCGCATCATCAGCCCCAGATTCTTGCGCGCACGACGCCACGGTGCATCCGCGCTTTTGTAAATGATGTGGCGCAGATCATTCAGGCGGCCCGGCGTCGCGGGCTTTCCGGCCTGCAGCCACGCTTCGCGGCTCTGGCCACCTTTCCACGCCTTGGTGGTGAACCCGAGAATTTCGACCTTGACGCCGCAGCGTTCCAGCGTGCGGGCAAGAATGTCGCCGCAGGTCGCCGCAACCGTGATGGGTCGGCCGCGCATCGAGCCTGAATTGTCGATCAGCAATGACACCACTGTGTCGCGGAAGTTGGTATCCTTCTCCCGCTTGAACGAAAGCGGCTGGTACGGATCGAGAATGATGCGCGTCAGGCGTGCAGGATCGAGAGCGCCCTCCTCCAGGTCGAACTCCCATGAGCGGTTCTGCTGGGCCATCAGGCGGCGCTGCAGCCGGTTGGCCAACCGCGAGACCACTCCCTGCAGGCTGGCAAGCTGCTTGTCGAGATAGGCGCGCAGGCGGGTCAGTTCCTCCGCATCGCACAGGTCTTCCGCTTCGATGACCTCGTCATGCTTGAGGGTGTAGGCCTTGTAATCCGGCCCCTTGTGCTCGTTTGCACGCATGTCGCGCTGCCGGGGCGCATCGCCTGCCTCTTCTGAATCGACCTGGTCGTCATCCTCGCGCCAGTCGCCGGATGGTGCGTCGGCGGCTTCGGAGGCCCCTTCCTCCATCTCGTCGGAGGCATCCTGGGACACATCGACCTCGGCCTGCTGGCCCTCGCTCTGTTCCTCTGCGTCGCCGTCGTCCTGTTCCTGGCTGTCCTGCTGGTCCGGGTTGTCGTCATTGCTGTCATCATCATCGGGGCTGGACGACATCTCGTCAGCCATGTCGAGCGACGAGAGCAGGTCACGCACGGCACGCGCGAAGCCGCGCTGGTCCTCGACGGTGCGGGAGAGCGCATCAAGTTCCTCGCCGGCACGCTCCTCGATGAAATCACGCCACAGATCGACGATGCGCTGTGCCGATGGCGGCGGCTTCAGCCCTGTGAGCTTCTCGCGCACCATGAGTGCAACCGCATCCTCGACAGGCGCATCGGCGCGGTCGGTCACATCCTCATAGCGCGCGCCGCGGTGATACTTGTCCTCCAGCATCGCCGTGATGTTGGTCGCGACGCCTTCCATGCGCCGTGCGCCGATGGACTCGACCCTTGCCTGCTCGACCGCGTCATAAACCGCCCGCGCGCCGTCGCCTTCGGGCATCATCTTGCGATGGACATTGGCATCATGGCAGGCCATGCGCAGCGCCATCGAATCCGCATGGCCACGCAGGATCGCCACATCCGCCGCCGTCAGCTTGCGCGGCGGCTCAGGCAGACGCGCGCGGCCCGGTATGAGCGAAGGCTTGTCAGCTGCAAACACCACCTCAAGCTCGGGCTGGCGCGCGATCGCCTTGAGTCACGATGTGACCGCCCGCTTCAGCGGTTCGGTCGGGGCTTCCTTGGGCTGGCCGGGCTTGCGGTTGGTCAGGGTCATGTCAGAACGCCTAAAGGCCTATAAACGGAAAGTCACGGGATGATCTGCGAGAGCCCGATCAATGGTAACGAGGCGCATTCCTTCGATCTGGGCCTGTGTCACCAGCATCCGGTCAAAAGGATCTCGCGTCGGCGGTTCGGGGATCGCTTCACCGACCGCATGTTCCGACTTCATCATCAGAAGGGAAATGGATTGCAGCTTCAGCACGGTTGGCAACTCGGCGAGTGCGACACGTGACTGAAGTTTGCCGAGCCGCACTTTGATGGCGATCTCCCACAGGCTCACCACGCTCACATAGTTGTTGGTTTCGGTGCTGCGGATCACTGTCGCGAATTGCGGAAACTTTACGCTCAACGAGCGCTCGATCACGCTGAGCGCGATGTGGGTATCAAGAAGAAGTTTCATCCGATGTCCCGCTGCGGAGAATCGGGCAGCGGTTGCAACAGGAAATCCTCCGGCAGCGGATCATCGAAGTCGTCGGCGATCCAGAAGAGATGACCCTCGATACCCTTGGACCGGAGATACGCTTCACCGGACGCAAAATCCACACCCCCCTTGCGTTCATGCGGCACGAGATCGAAGGCCGGCTTGCCATGGCGTGTGACAGTGACGCGCTCGCCTGCCTCAACCAGGCGGGCAAGTTCGGTCAGGCGATTCTTTGCTTCACGCATGGACACAGTTGTCATGGACAAAATGTAGCCACCTGTGGCCACAGTGTCAAATCACAGCTCTTTGGTCATCCAATAACGGGTGTGCGCGTCCGGATAGTTCTCTAGCGTCCCGAAAACCGTGTAGCCCCGCTTCTCATAGAACGGCCGCGCCTGAAAGCTGAACGTGTCGAGATAGGCGTGCTTTGCGCCAAAGGCCCGCGCCTCGTCCTCAAGTGCATCCATGGCGCGGCTCGCGTAGTCATGGCCGCGATAAGCCTCATCGATCCAGAGCAACTGCACGAACAGCCAGTCAGCCCAGGCCTCGCCCGTGACACCGCCGACGATCTCGCCTGCATCGCTGCGGACCGTGATGGCAATGTTCTTCCACTTTCGCCGCCCGATCCGGTCGCGATTGTAGGCCATGAGGCCCTTCAGGATTGCTTTTTTGGCCCGCCCATAGGCCTTTTCAACCTGAACCGTAATCACTTAACAATCCCGTACACGTTACTGACCAACGGCGAGCTTTCAATGTATCAACACAAAATTTCTAACATCCGGCCCGCTTCAATATATAATATAAAATTATAGATGAAATAAAATGATATATCCAATCTAACTCAATGTAATAATTCTTCTTGTTTGAAAATGTAATATGACAATTATTTGACAACATCCTTGTCAATATATTCTATTATTTTTCTGTATTGTTGAATCTGCTTATCGTTTGTTATTAGTTTGTACCTTGAAATATCGTTCTTAAACACGTGTGATGCGTATATTCCGTATGGCATAATGCACAAAATTACTATCATCAAAAATACAGAGATCATGCTCAGATAAGCTAGAAATGGATAATCTCGATAGAAAGAAACAATACCGAAAATGTCATTGTCAATCTCAGGTTGACCCACCTCGATTAAGCTCCCGTCTGCCAAAACCGTGAAGGGATCCGATTTAAACGGAACCCGGCTAAATATTGCGAATATTTCAACCTCTTGCCTTGGATCGATGTGTTCAATTAAAAATTTTCTATCATCAAGATACCGCAAGAATTTTTGCTCAGGACTCCCTTTTTTTATTCCTTGAGCAGCAGCAAACAGAAGGTTTTCGAAGTTAACATCGATTTTCTGAACTCTTTTTGTGCCAAGATTTTTTATTGAAATATTATAAATATGAACGCGGTTACTACGGCTCAGAATTGCGATTTCAATAGGCTTGATGTTTGACTGAAATTTCTCATTTAAAATTTTAGCCAATGATTCTGAAAAATCGGCTGAGTAACTTGG
>JANMIB010000101.1:0-1613 GCA_031375605.1 Allobosea sp.
TGGATCCAGGATGACGAACTGGTGGAAGTCACGCCAAAATCAATCCGTCTGCGCAAGATCAAGCTCGACCCAAATGAACGCAAGCGCACCGAAAAGATGAAGATCGCGGTGGCTGGCTGATTGCAGCTTGCACAGGTGCAAGTTCTGGCTTGCCACAGCCCGCCCGGACTTTGCTGTCATGACATGCCATAACCTGCGCCTGACCCCGTCACGCGCAGGTTTTTCATGCTAGGCAACCACCCTGTCCTCGAAGCCCTCGACGCGCCGGCCCACATTGGCTGTGTGACGCTCATGGCCCATGATCTGGGCAAGATGGCCACCTTCTACCAGAAGGTGCTTGGCCTGACGATCGGCACGTCTTCCACGCACGAGGTCAACCTTGGCACAACAGATGGCACGGTACTGATCAGGCTTGTCCATGCGCCTGCCCAGCGCGCACCGGATGCACATGCGCCGGGCCTGTTCCATACAGCTTTCCTGCTGCCGACGCGGCGCGATCTGGCGAACTGGCTGGCGCATACGCAGATGCTTGGCGTCCAGATCGAAGGCGCATCGAACCACCTTGTCAGTGAGGCGATCTATCTGTCAGACCCTGAAGGCAATGGCATTGAGGTCTATGTCGACGCCAAGCGCACTGAATGGCCGCGCGAGGGCAACATGATCAAGATGGCGACGCTGCCGCTGGACGGCGCCTCACTCATGGCCGAGCAGGACAAGGATGTTGCCGGATGGCAATTCCCGGCAGATGGCCGCATCGGCCACATTCACCTGAAAATCGGCGATCTTGCTGTTGCCGAAGCCTTTTATATCGAAAAGTTGGGCCTGACCGTGATGGCGCGCTATCCCGGCGCGAGCTTCATGGGCTGGGGCGGCTATCACCACCATGTGGCGATCAATGTCTGGCAAAGCCGCAATGCGCCGAAGCGCGCGGTCGGGACAACCGGATTGGCGGAATTCGAGATCGTGATGGACGGCGGTATCGTGTTGCCGCACGGGCTGACGACATCAGGTGAAGACCCATCCGGCAACCGGTTTTCGATCAGCGAGGGCTGATCAGGCCAGAGCATCGATTTCCATATCGCCCAGATGCCCCGGCACGATGGCAAGAGGGATCGGGAAATGGCCTGCGGAGCGGCCCGCAAGAGTGCTGACCAGCGGGCCCGGCCCTTCGGTTTCAATGCCTGCCGCCAGGATGAGGATGGCGATGTCCTCATCCTCCTCGATGAGTTTCAAGATTTCATCCGCCTTCTGGCCGGTGCGTATCAGTTTTTCGGGCTCAAGCCCGGCAACGGCCCGCACGATGGCAGCTCCAGCCTCAAGCTGCCGTTCGGCGAGTGCAAGCGCCTCGGCCTCCATCAACTCACCCACGCCGAGCCATTGCGTGAACTCCGGCGGTGTCACCACGGCGACCAGAAGCACACCGGAGCCGATCCGTGCCGCTCGCCGTGCCGCGAACCGGACAGCCCGGCTGCACTCGGCCGTGTCATCAACCACGGCCATGAACTTGGGCCTGTGGCCAGGCTCATAAGCCCGCCGCGCTGATGGTGTCATGTGATGCAGTCCCGCCGCGTTAGAGCATTGCGCACAAAAGTGGGTAGCGGTTTTGTGCAAAG
>JANMIB010000263.1:0-5835 GCA_031375605.1 Allobosea sp.
CGTCCGACGTACATTCGCTGTGCATTGATGGCCCTGCCTTCGACCAGGTCACAACCATGTCCAAGTTCCTGTGCATGGGCATGAGCTTGTCTGATGTCATCAAGGCCTCGACCGTGAATGCCGCCGTGGCCCTGCAGCGCATGGAGTATGGCTCGCTGAAGCCCGGCTCGCTCGGTGATGCCACGATCCTGACAGTCAAGGAAGGCAAGTTCGATTATGTCGATGTGGTTGGCGAACATCTGGCCGGCAACCAGCGCATCATCTCCGAAGGCGTGGTGCTGAAGGGCAAATGGTGGCACCCGAAACGCTCACAGAAATTCGCGAAGCTGAACTGAACCTTACTTGTGTCATCCCCGGCGACGCGGCACGCGTCGGGAAGGGGATCCACCTGTCTTGTTTAAAAGCTGGATTCCCTTCCCGCGCTTTCAGCGCGCCGGGAATGACAACTCGAGAGACCTTTGAAAGGAAATCACCATGAGTGCTGACGACAACCTGGCCAAACTCGGCATCACGCTGCCCGTGATGCCCGCTCCCATCGCCAACTATGTCCGCTTCAAGCAGGTGGGCGATCTGGTGTTCCTGTCGGGGCAGGGGCCGCGCAAGCCTGACGGCTCGAACCACACCGGCAAGGTAGGCCGCGATGTCACCTGGGAAGAAGCTTATGACCACGCCAAACTCACCGGCATCGGACTGCTCTCCGCCATGAAGGAAGCCGCCGGATCGCTCGACCGGGTCGAGGTGGTCAAGGTTCTGGGCATGGTCAACGCGACCCCTGAGTTCGGTGATCATCCCAAGGTCATCAACGGCTGCTCGGACCTGTTCGTCGCCGTGCTGGGCGACAAGGGCCGCCACGCCCGCTCCGCTGTCGGCATGGGCTCGTTGCCGGGCAACATCACGGTCGAGATCGAGGTGATCATTCGGGTGAATTGACGGTCAAAACTCCTGAAACCACTTCCAAATGAGCCATAACAGGGAAAGATTACGCGCAAAGAACGCAAAAAGCTTCTCGACGGATTCAGCAAACTTCAGGAATTCCCTGATCCGTTGCGTGAGCTTTCGAACGTCTGATTTCTTCATTCCATCCTCCTCGAATTCGAGGAGGCATCAGTTACTGCACAGTCGACAGTGTCGCACCGCACAGCTTTTTTTCGCTCGCGTTTCCGGGGTCTGTAGCCGCTCGCGGCGCAAGAAACCCGGAATCCAGCGCAGAACATCGCCGAAGGCGGCTATGCTCAGATCTTGAAGAAGGTGGACGCCTGCGGCGATGACAAATGCTGGATTCCGGGTTCCTTACGCGGAAAAGCCGCTGCAGGCCCCGGAAAAGCGCAAGGCGAGTACTATTGTCAACGATGAACAGTAGTAGCCATTGGCAGAAACCTGCTGCTCAATCCCCGCGAGACAGGCTGCCGGTCGTGTCCACAAAGCGCGGTGGGCGCAGGTTCATCGGGCCTGAAATGCGCGGCGTGCCACGAACTTCAGGCGAGATTGCACCCAGCCTCGGCACAGGCTCGAACGGTCTTGGCTGCGCGATGCGGGAGTTGGTGTTCATCGGCACGCGCGCCCCGATGTCGTAGCGCCCTGCCATCCAGTCGGTGAACAGCTTTTCCGAGCCATAGAACGCGTTGCGGTCCACATCACCGGTAATGCCGGGCACGCGTCCGGTGGTGGTGAACTGCCAGAATTCCCATGGCCGGTTCTGGTAGCGCTTCTCCGGGCGCGCGGCAGTGGACCTGATCCAGAACGGATAGTTGTCGAACTCGGTCGTGCCTTCCAGCACATCCTCATGGAAGTTGATGTCGGTGTAGATGATCGGCTTCTTGCCATAGTGTGCTTCAAAGGCTTTCAGCATCTCGCGCATCTTCTCACGGGACTTTCCGACAGGCGCGCGCGGGCAGCGGGACTGGTTGTTCCACTCCACATCGAGCACCGGCGGCAGAGCGTCAGGGTCCTTCGGCACATTGCGGATGAACCAGCGGATCTGGTCCCTGGCAGGACGGCACCAGAACACAAAATGGTAGGCCCCGCGTGGGACGCCCGCCGCTTTGGCACCGTCCCAGTTCTCACGGAAGTTTTCGTCGAGATGGTCCCCGCCTTCTGTGGCCTTGATGAAGGCAAAGCGGGTTCCCGCACCTTTGACGCGCACCCAGTCGATGTCACGCTGCCAGCGTGAGATGTCGATGCCCTGGATGACCTTCTGCTTCGCGTCACGCACGCCATGGTGCGGCTCGGCATCGCTCTTTTTGGGATAAAGGCCGCGGGCTTCCGCAACACCTGCCAGTGTCAGGCCAGCGATTGCAGCGAGGAGAGAACGGCCGAACCGGCCAGAAGCAGACACGCGCATCGCAAAGGCACCTTATGAGCCTCCGTTCTTCGCGCGGGCGTGGTAAACAAAAGGTTGACCGATTGCATCAAATTGCCGGAAGGGTTGATCAGCAGTTAATGAGTGGCCTCTGGGCAAGCCTTCATTCCTCGGCTTGAACAGGCAGCTCTGTTGCTGCAACAGCCGAGGGCGTTGGCACGGCTGGCGCAGGCGGCGCATAAGCGGTCGGGGTGTTGATCGGTGCAGCGCCGCGCGTCCAGGTCCGGGCCGCGATGTCGAACTCGCCGCGCAGCCAGCCCAGAAACTCCTGGTCACTGCCATAAAATGTGTTGCGGTCCACATCACCCCGTATGCCGGGAATACGCCCGGTCGTGGTGTATTGCCAGAAGGCCCAGGGCCGTCCGACATAGCGCTCTTCGGGCCGGGCCGCGACCGAGCGCAGCCAGAACGGATAACGGTCGAACTCGCGCTCGCCCTCCAGCACCTCCTTGTGGAAGGTGATGTCGGTGTAGATGATCGGGATCTTGCCGGTATGCGCCTCAAGCTCGCGCAGCATCAGCCGCGTCTTTTCGAGCGCAAGCTCCCTGGAAACCTTCTGCGGGCAGGTGCGGCTGTGGCCGTTCCATTCCAGATCAAGAACAGGCGGCAAGGCATTGGCGTCACGCGGAATATGCTGGACAAACCATTGCGCCTGCTCGTGCGCCGGACGGCACCAGTAGACGAAGTGGTACGCCCCCACTGGAATACCCGCTGCCCTGGCTCCGTTCCAGTTGGCGGCAAAGCGCGGATCGATATGGTCACCGCCCTCGGTCGCCTTGATGAACACGAATCGTGTGCCGGAGGCCTTGACGCCAGCCCAGTCGATGTCGGCCTGCCAGCGCGAGATGTCGATGCCGTGAACAGGATAGCTCTGCGCTGAGACCACGCCCGGATGCGGTTTGACGTCTCCCTTGTCCGGATACCTCCCGCTGTAATCTGCGAGCCCGCAAGCGCCCAGCGAAAGGGCAAGACTTAGCCCAGCAAAGGCCTTCAGCGGTGTGAGATGCGAAAACTGGAGCATGCGTCTGGCAACTTTGAAAAAGCGGGTGTCTTGGATGAGCACAATCTGAGTGCCATCAATCCATCCAAAGCATTTCATTTTTGTTGACGATAAGGCAAATCGACCCGGTATTGCGTTTTTGCCTTACAGCCCGAACCACAGCGTCGCGATGCCGAGGAAGGCGAAAAAGCCGACCACGTCCGTCACGGTCGTGACGAACGTCCCTGACGATACGGCAGGATCGATACCCATCTTGTCAAGGATGATCGGCACGGACGCGCCCGCCAGCGCCGCGGCAAACAGGTTGGCGATGATCGCCAGCCCGATGACGATGCCAAGGCCAGGATTGCCGAACCAGATCGCCGCGATTGCCCCCGTGATCAGGGCAAAGGCTGCGCCGTTGATGAAAGACACCAGCAATTCACGGGTGATGAAGCGGTTGAGATTCCAGTTTCCAAGCTCCCCCGTCGCCAGCGAGCGGACAGCCACCGTCATGGTCTGGGTCGCGGCATTGCCACCCTGGCTGGCCACGACAGGAGCAAGCACGGCCAGAGCCACCATCTTCTCAAGGCTGCCTTCAAACAGCTTCATCACGCTGGCCGCGAAGAAGGCGGTGAGCAGGTTGACAAACAGCCACTGGAACCGGCTTCTCGCGATCGCCGACACGGTGTCCGACAACTCTTCGTCGCCCTTGACGCCGCCCAGCGCCTTGATTTCCTCATCGGCTTCCTCATCAAGAATATCGACGATGTCATCGATGGTCATCACCCCGACAAGGCGCTGGCCTTCATCGACAACGGGGGCGGACACGAAGTTGTAGCGCTTGAACACCTGCGCCACGTCGGTCAGCTCGTCAGTGGCCGCAATGGTCTGGCGATCCGGATCGGCAAGCGCTGCGACCTTCACAGGGCGCTTGGTGCGCAGCAGCTTGTCGAGCGCGATGGCCCCGACGAACCGGTGAGACGGATCAACCACATACACCTCGTAGAAGGTGTCCGGCAGATCCTGGGTGTCCCGCATGAAATCAATGGTCTGCCCGACAGTCCAGAACAGGGGTACGGCGATGACCTCCGTCTGCATCCTCCTGCCCGCTGTCTCCTCCGGGTAGTCGAGGCTTTTTTGCAGGGCAATCCGGTCGGTCGCCGGCAGTTTGTCAAGAATTTCGGCCTTGTCGGCCTCGTCCATGTCTTCAAGAATGTAAACGACATCGTCCGAATCAAGGTCGCGCATGCCTTCCGCGACAGTGTCTGTTTCCAGTTCTTCAAGGATTTCTTCTCGGACAGCGTCATCAACCTCGGTCAGTGCCGTGAAGTCGAAGTCCTTGCCGAGGATTTCGATGAAAGTTGGCCTGTCATCGGCCTCAAGCGCTTCGAGCAGGCCGCCAAGATCAGCTTCGTGAAGATCTTCGACGAGGGCGGCCAGACCGTCATGGTCCTGCTGGCCGATCAGCCGGGTGACATTGGCCACAAAGACAGCATTGACCTCGCCCTCGTCATTTCGAAAGGCAATATCAGCAGTCGATGAATGGTGTTCCGTCATCCTGATCAGGTCAATCCGGTTTTCTGGTGCGTCCATGGTCTTGTTGCAAACCATGTTCACGTTGACAACGTTGATGTAACAGGAAAACCACCACAGCCATGACATTCTCGAAAGGCCTGACATTCTCGAAAGACATGACATTGTTGAAAGGCCTGCACCTGAAATCCCCTCGTACCGGGCTGAGCAGGCGAACCCTTCTCGGCACGATGGGTCTTGCCGCCGGTTCCTGTACATGGCCTGTCTGGGCGCAGGCGCGCTGTCAGCTCGCCGGGCGAACCATCGCAGTGGGTGCGCCAGGTGGATTGTTCGTCGGCCTGCAGAGCCACCCCCGCACCCTCGCTCTGGATGACCGCGAAGTGGTGATCACGCTTGATGACGGTCCGCTTCCCGGAGTGACTGACCGTGTTCTGGATGCGCTCAGGCTGCATGGCGCACCTGCAACCTTTTTTCTGATCGGGCGGAACGCTGCGGCACATCCGCATCTTGTGAGGCGCATGGCGGCGGAAGGGCACACCCTTGCCCACCACACGTTGAACCATCCCTGGACCTTGCGGCAGCGCAGCCTTGATGTTGGCATCAGGGAGATCGAAGATGGCATCAAGGCCGTGCAGACCGCACAGGGTCTTTCGCCGAACGGGGTCGCGACGCCATTTTTCCGCTATCCCGGTTTTGCAGACACACCCGCACTCAATGTCTGGCTTCAGCAGCGCAACATCGCGGTGTTCGGCTCGGATATATGGGGCAGTGACTGGACACCCATGAGCCCTGACCAGCAGTTGTCCTTGCTCATGAGGCGCCTGAACAAAGCAGGGAAAGGCATCATCCTGCTGCATGATGTGGTCGGGCAGACCGCAGCGATGTTTCCGTCATTCATGCAGGCGCTTTGTGCTGGCGGTTACAAGGTTGTGGGCCTGAAAACAGGACCGTTCGCCCCCGC
>JANMIB010000187.1:0-1821 GCA_031375605.1 Allobosea sp.
GCAGTCTTGAACAGGCTCTGCACAGGGCACTGGCGCTCGCCAATGAGCGGCGGCACGAGTATGCCACGCTTGAGCATCTGCTTTTGTCGCTGGTCGATGATCCCGATGCCGCCTCGGTCATGCGGGCCTGCAGTGTCGACACGGATCTGCTCAAGCGCAATCTGGTCGAATATGTCGAGAATGAACTGGCCAATCTGGTTCACGAAGGGCGGGACGATGCCAAGCCGACGGCTGGCTTCCAGCGCGTGATCCAGCGCGCGGTCATCCATGTCCAGTCATCAGGGCGTGAAGAAGTGACCGGTGCCAATGTTCTGGTTGCGATCTTTGCCGAGCGCGAGAGCCATGCCGCGTATTTTCTGCAGGAACAGGACATGACCCGCTATGATGCGGTGAACTACATCAGTCATGGCATTGCCAAGCGTCCTGGTGCCTCGGAAGCCCGCCCTGTTCGCGGTGCCGATGAGGACAGCGACAGGGGCGAGAAGCGCGACGAACCGCAGCAAGACAACGACGACAAGAAAAAGAAAAAAGAAGGCGCGCTCGACAGTTACTGCATCAACCTCAATCTGAAGGCGAGGGACGGGCGGATCGATCCGCTGATCGGGCGTGAGTCCGAGGTGCAGCGCACGATCCAGATCCTGTGCCGCCGCCAGAAAAACAATCCGTTGCTGGTGGGCGACCCCGGAGTCGGCAAGACGGCGATTGCCGAGGGCCTGGCCCGCAAGATCATCATGGGCGAAGTGCCCGAGGTGCTGGAAGACGCCACGGTTTTCTCACTGGACATGGGCACGCTTCTGGCCGGGACACGTTATCGCGGTGATTTCGAGGAACGTCTCAAGCAGGTGATCAAGGAAATCGAGGCGCATCCCAAAGCGATCATGTTCATCGACGAGATCCACACCGTGATCGGTGCCGGCGCCACATCGGGCGGGGCAATGGATGCCTCGAACCTGCTCAAGCCTGCGCTTTCGGGCGGCACGCTGCGCTGCATCGGCTCCACGACCTACAAAGAATATCGCCAGTACTTCGAAAAGGATCGCGCGCTGGTGCGCAGGTTCCAGAAAATCGATGTCAACGAGCCATCCATTCCCGATGCGATCGAAATCCTCAAGGGGCTCAAGCCCTATTACGAGGAGTTTCACAAGCTGCGTTATACCAGTGATGCCATCAAGGCCGCTGTCGAGCTGTCAGCCCGTTACATCAACGACCGCAAGCTCCCGGACAAGGCGATCGACGTGATCGACGAGACGGGCGCGTCGCAGATGCTGCTGCCCGAAAGCCGCCGCAAGAAGACGATCGGCGTGAAGGAGATCGAGATGACGATCTCGACCATGGCACGCATTCCGCCCAAGACCGTGTCGAAGAACGATGCCGAAGTGCTTGAGCACATGGGAACCACACTTCGCCGTGTGGTCTATGGCCAGGAAGCTGCGATCACATCGCTTTCCGCCTCCATCAAGCTGGCGCGCGCCGGGTTGCGCGAGCCTGAGAAACCCATCGGATGCTATCTGTTCGCTGGTCCAACAGGTGTCGGCAAGACCGAGGTGGCCAAGCAACTGGCCAAGGTGCTCGGTGTCGAGATGATCCGTTTCGACATGTCAGAATACATGGAGCGGCATACTGTCAGCCGGTTGATCGGCGCGCCTCCGGGCTATGTCGGCCATGACCAGGGCGGCCTGCTGACCGACGCCGTCGACCAGCATCCGCACGCCGTGGTCCTGCTGGACGAGATCGAGAAGGCCCACCCCGACGTCTACAACATCCTGCTGCAGGTGATGGACAACGGCATGCTGACCGACGCGGTCGGCAAGAAGGTCGATT
>JANMIB010000198.1:0-3248 GCA_031375605.1 Allobosea sp.
CTTCCTGCACCAGCAGGGGGGCCAATCCCATGCTCGGCTCATCGAGCAACATCATTTTTGGTCGCGCCATCATCGCGCGCCCGATCGCCAGCATCTGCTGCTCGCCGCCGGAAAGGTAACCGGCCAAGCCGGTGCGTTCTTTCAGCCGTGGGAAGGTCGTGAAGGCGCGCTCCAGATTGGCGGCGCGGTTCTGCCTGGCACGTCGGTAAGAACCGAGTTCGAGGTTCTCGCGCACATTCATGTTCGGGAAGATCTTGCGGCCTTCGGGCACATGGATCAGGCCAGCCGCGACAATATCAGGTGGTGAGAGGCCGTGGAAGGAGCTGCCCGCGAACCTGATCTCGCCTTCGGTACAGCGGATCAGGCCTGAGATGGCCCGGTTCAGGGTGGTCTTGCCGACGCCGTTCGCGCCGAGCACGGCCACGATCTCGCCAGCGTTCACTGTCAGCGAAACGCCGCGCAGGATCGGCACCCCGCCATAGCCTGCGACGAGATTGCGAACCTCAAGCATGGTTCTGCGCCTGGGTTTGGGTTTGGGCCTGCATGCGCGCGGCCGCACCTTGGCCAAGATAGGCCTCGATCACCTTGGGGTCGCGCGCCACATCGCCCGGCGCGCCTGCCGCGATGATGCAGCCCTGCGCCAGCACATACACACTGTCGCACAGGCTCATGACAGCCTGCATGACATGCTCGACGATGAGGATCGTGACCCCGCCAGCGCGGATCGCCTGCACCACCGGCATCATGTCCCGGATTTCGGACGGGTTGAGGCCTGCCAGCACCTCGTCAAGCAGAAGGAGCTTCGGGCTGGTCGCAAGCGCGCGAGCCAGCTCAAGCCGCTTGCGGCCAGCCACCGTAAGCTGGCTGGCGGATTGATCGAGCATCGTGCCGAGGCCGACCTGATGACCGATGGCATCGGCCATTGCCAGCGCATCTGCCCGTGACGGCTGGCGCAGGAAGGCTCCGACCGCGATATTCTCGCGCACGCTGAGGCCTGCGAAGGGCTGCACGATCTGGAAGGTGCGGGCGATGCCAATGCTGGCGCGCTTGTGGGTGGGCAGGCCGGTGATGTCGCTGCCCTCGAAAGTGACTGTGCCGGAGGTGGCGCTCTCGAAGCCAGAAATCACAGCGAAAAGCGTGGTCTTGCCAGCACCATTGGGGCCGATCAGCCCAGTGATCGCGCCGGCGTCGACATGAAACGTGGCGTTGTCAACGGCAGTCAGACCGCCAAAACGTTTGGTGATGGATTGCACGACAAGGAGGGGTGCGCTCATGCTCGCTCCCTCCGCCCAAACCAGCCCTGCACCAGACCGAGCACGCCGCGAGGGGCATAGGCGACGCAAAGGATCAGCAACACACCAAAGACGACGAGATCAACGCCCGGAACCGAGCCGCCCATCAGGTTGGCGAACACCGTTTTGGTGATCTCGCCCAGGCCGAGCAGCACCATGGCACCGACCAGAGGGCCAAACACCGTGCCGACACCACCGATGATCGGAGCAAGCAACGCATCAACCGAAATCCACGGCCCGTAGGCAATTGTGGCGTCAAGATAAAGGAACTTCTGGGTGTAGAGGCTGCCCGCCGAGGCCGTGATCGCGCCTGACAGCGTGATGGCTTTGAGCTTCACCGCCAGCGCATCGACGCCAAGCGCGCGGGCGGCTTCCTCGTTTTCGCGCACGGCAATGAGTTGCGCCCCAAAGCGGGAGCGGGCGATGGCAAGCGTCAATGCCATGAAGGTGGCCACAAAAGTCAGCGCCAGCCAATAAAACACGCGCTTGTCAGCAAACTGCATGTTGGCGGCGTCAAGCCTGAGCGGCACCAGCACACCCGCCGCCCCGCCGGCAAAGCCCCAGGCATTGGCGCTGATGCGGAAAACCTCGGCGAAGGCCAGCGTCACCAGCGCGAAGTACGAGCCGCGCAGCCGCGCCCTGAAGCTGAGATAGCCGATGGCATAGCCAACCACCGCGCCAAGCGCCATTGCGGCGGGGAACGCCAGCCATGGATTGATGCCGAAGCGCGCCTGCAACAATGCCATGGCATAAGCGCCCGTGCCGAAGAACACCGCATGGCCGAAGGAAAACTGCCCGCCATAGCCGCCAAGGATGTTCCAGCCCTGCGCAGCGATGGTGATGATCATCGCAAAGGAGAGGAAATTCAGCACCGTGTTGGAGGGAAAACCAAACGGCAGCAGCGACAGCGCCGCAACCGCGAACACGATCGGAAGCGCCGGTGCATTTTTCATTGTGCCAGTCATGCCTTGGCTCCGAACAGCCCTGTGGGCCGGAACAGCAGCACGAGAATGAAGATCAGGAAAATGCCGATCTGGCCAAGACTTTCGCCGAAATAGAGACCAGAGAGGCTCTCGACCACGCCAATAATCAAGCCGCCAACAAGAGCACCTGCGATCGAGCCCATGCCGCCGAGCACGACAATGGTGAAGGCGACCAGCACAAAGGCATTGCCGATGCGCGGATTGACCAGAAAGGTTGGCATCAGCAGGCAGGCGGCAATCGCGAGGCAGGCCGCGCCAAGCCCGAAGGTGACGGCGTAGATATGGTCGACATCGATGCCGGACAGCGCTGCACCGGTCTTTTCCTTCGCCACCGCACGGATCGCCTTGCCGGTGTCGGTGCGCGCCAGCACAAGCCAGAGCAGGCCCGCCACCACGAACGAGGCCAGGAACGCGATCACCTTTGGCGTCGACAGGAACAGGTTGCCGACCTCGATCACTGAAAAGCCATATGGCACATCAATCGAACGCGTGTCGGAGCGAAAGCCTGCAAGCAGTGCATTCTCGATGATGATCGAAAGGCCGAGCGTGACCAGAAGGATATTGCTGTCATTGCCGTGGCTGGCAGGATTGATCACGAGCCGCTGCACGGCATAACCCAGCCCGAAGAACAACGGCGTGAGGATGAAGATCGCGATGTACGGATCGATCCTGAACACGCTGTGCGCCACGAAAACCGCAAACATCGCAGCCGTGAGCGTCGCGCCATGGGCAAAATTGATGATGTGCAGCACGCCATAAACCAGCGTCAGCCCGAGCGCGATCAACGCATAGACGGCCCCAGTCATGAGGCCGTTGGCGAGGGCTGAGAGGAAAATATCGAGCTTGAGCATGGTTTTTCGGGAAGAGCCCCACCCGGACCCGCCCCATGGGATGGGGAGGGAAGCGGCCAGCGATCAACAGTTCGCCGGAAGCTGATGTGCAATTGCCTGCTGTTCCCTCCCCATCCCATGGG
>JANMIB010000225.1:0-4741 GCA_031375605.1 Allobosea sp.
CTTGATGCCACGATCCCTTTCGAGAAGCAGGATCTCACGCTCGTCGATCTCATCGAGCGCGAAGGCCGTGCGGTCGTCATCGGCCTCAACAAATGGGATCTGGTAGCGGACCAGCCTGGCCTGCTCAAGGAGTTGCGCGAGGAGTGCGACCGCATGCTGGCGCAGGTGCGCGGCGTGACCTGCGTGCCGCTGTCCGGCCTGAGCGGGCAGGGGCTTGATCGTCTCATGGAGGCGGTGATGAAGGCCGCTGACGTGTGGAACACCCGCGTCTCGACTGCAAGGCTCAACAAGTGGCTGGCCGATGTGCTCTCGCACCATCCGCCGCCTGCAGTCGCGGGCCGCCGCATCAAGATCCGCTATATGACGCAGCCCAAGTCACGCCCGCCGACCTTCGTGCTGTTCGGCAATCAGCTTCCTGATTTGCCAACCGCTTACAAGCGTTACCTCACGCATGGCCTGCGCGAAGCCTTTAACCTGCCGGGCACCCCAATCCGTTTCAACTTGCGGGCGGGCGACAACCCCTATTCGGACGGGCGCGGCAGCGGAAGCGACCGGGACAGGTAGCTTGATTTCATGGCTGCCGCCCTGAAGATCAACACCGGAATGATGGTATGATGCCAGCGCGTTTCCGGAGCCATGCAGCGTCAGCGGAATGGAATCCGGAATCCAGACATTGTGTTGCGCGAAGCGCGCCTGATGCGTTCGCCGCGCTCACAGGACAATTGCTGGATTCCGGGTTCCGATCCCCCTCGGTTCAAGCCCGAGGGTACTCGGCCCCGGAAACGCGCGTAACGCTTCATCCCGGCATTTGCGGTGTTTTGACCAGACCTGTCGGGAAGTCGTAGATCAATCCGCTCTGGCTCCAGTCCGGGGACAAGAGCCTGGCGATCTCGGGTGCGATCTCGGCTGGTGTTCGCAAGATTTCGGGATTTTCACCAGGCATCGCATTGGCCCGCATGCGGGTGCGAAGCGGGCCTGGGTTGACCAGCATCACCTTGATGGCCGTGGTCGCTGTTTCAGCCGCGTAGGTGCGTGCAAGCACCTCGACCGCAGCTTTCGAGACGGCATAAGGCCCCCAATAGGCCGTGCATTTATGGGCTGCACCTGATGTGACGAAAGCGGCCCGGCCCGCATCAGAAGCACGCAGAAGGACATCCATTGCCTTGATCAGCCGCCAGTTCGCCGTGACATTGGTGTCGATCACGCCCTGCCACTCTTTCGGTGAGACGTGGCCGAGCGGCGCAAGCGGCCCCAGGATACCGGCATTGCCGAACAGCATGTCGAGCTTGCCCCAGCGCGCATTGATGGCGTCACCCAGCCGGTCAAGTGCATCGAAATCGGCAAGATCGAGCGGCACCAGCGTGGCAGTGGAGCCAAGCGCGATGATCTCGTCATCCAGCTCTTCAAGCGCTCCCTGCGTGCGGGCGAGTGCGATGATGTGGGCACCGTGGCGCGCAAGCTCAAGAGCGACAGCGCGCCCGATGCCGCGCGATGCGCCTGTGACGAGGGCAACCCGGTTCTTGAGGTTCATGAGAGGTGTCGCGTCCGTTCAGCCAGCTTCAGCCAGCAAGGAAAGCTGCTGCTTTTCGCTCTCGCCGATCTGGTCCGTGAGGCCGGTCGGATAATCGCCCGTGAAACAATGATCGGTGTATTGCGGACGAACCGGGTCGCGGCCACCGGCATGGCCCATGGCGCGATAGATGCCGTTCACAGACAGGAAAGCGAGCGTGTCACAGCCGATGAACCGGCGCATCTCCTCCAGCGAGTGCGTTGCAGCCAGGAGCTTGTCCTTTTGCGGCGTGTCGATGCCGTAATAATCAGGATGTGTGATCGGCGGCGAGGAAATGCGGAAATGCACCTCGCGTGCACCGGCCTCGCGCATCATCTTGACGATCTTGACTGACGTCGTGCCGCGGACAATGGAATCGTCGATCAGCACGATGCTTTTGCCATCGACCACACTGCGGTTCGCGCTGTGCTTCATGCGCACGCCGAGTTCGCGCACGGATTGTGTGGGCTGGATGAAGGTGCGGCCCACATAGTGGTTGCGGATGATGCCAAGTTCAAACGGAATGCCGCTGCCCTGCGCATAACCAAGCGCGGCAGGCACACCAGAATCAGGCACCGGCACCACAACGTCGGCATTGGCAGGAGCCTCCAGCGCCAGCTCAAGTCCCATGGATTTGCGCCGCTCGTAGACACTCACGCCTTTCATCATCGAGTCAGGGCGAGCAAAATAGACCGCCTCGAAGATGCAGGGCCGCTCCTGCATTGGCGGGAATGGCTTGTGACTTTCGATGCCGTTTTCCGAGATGATCACCACCTCGCCGTTTTCGACCTCACGGACGAAGGTGGCACCGATGATGTCGAGTGCGCAGGTCTCGGAAGCCAGAATAAAGCGTCCGTCAAGCTCACCGATAACAAGAGGCCGGATGCCAAGCGGGTCACGCGCGCCAACCAGCTTCTTGTTGGTCAGCCCCACCAGCGAATAAGCCCCTTCAAGCTGCCGCAAGGCATCAACGAACCGATCAATGAAGCGAGACTTTCGGCTACGCGCCACCAGATGCAGCACCACTTCGGTGTCGGAGGTGGACTGGTAGATCGCGCCATCCTTGATGAGCTGGCGTCTCAGGCTCAGGCCATTGGTGAGGTTGCCGTTGTGCGCCACGGCAAAGCCGCCCTGGTCCAGTTCGGCAAACAGCGGCTGGACATTGCGCAGGATTGTTTCGCCTGTCGTGGAGTAGCGCACATGGCCGATCGAGGCATGGCCGGGCAGGCGGTCCATGACGTGCCTGTCGGAAAACGTGTCGCCCACCAGCCCGAGGCGGCGCTCCGAATGAAAACGCCCGTTGCCAAAACTGACGATGCCGGCAGCTTCCTGGCCACGGTGCTGCAGGGCGTGCAGACCAAGCGCGGTGATGGCAGACGCATCGGGATGCCCGAAAATGCCAAAGACCCCACATTCTTCGCGCAGGGTGTCACCGTCCATCTCGTCATGCTGGTCGATCATCTGCACTCCGTCTGTCCGAAGTCTGCTGACACGATGTCAGGTCAGTTGTGTTGTCACGAATGTCCACACGCGTGTCATATCAAGGCCGCAGGGCAGGAGCCGTCTGCCGATTGGCGTTGTCCACCGTGCGTTGCAAGGCTGCCCGGTCCACTTGTCCGCCGGAAGATCCACTTCCGCCAGGAGCCTCACTGCGCCGCTGTGGCGGCTGTGTCGGTGCGAGCTGGGCCGGGGGTCTTGGCTCCTCCGCCGGAGCATCCGTCGGCGCGCCGGTTTTCGGCGTCAGATTCTTGATGAAACTCGTGTCGATGTCCTGCGGAAGCATCGACAGCAGCGTCTTGCCGGACGATTCGAGCAGCGGTTTGCTTTTCGCATCCCTGATCCAGTCCGGTTGGCGGCTTTCCTGCACAAGCGTTGTCCACAGCAGGAAGCCGACAACGGCAAGCAGCAACCCGCGCGCCGCGCCGAATGCCAGGCCCAGTGTGCGGTCCAGCGCGCCAATCCGCGAATCGAGCACGAAATCGGATATGCGCGCCGTGATCAGCGAGACGATGACCAGCGTAATGAGGAAGATCGCGGCGATTGCGATGACCAGCGCGATGGTGTCCTGCTTCACATGCTGCTTCACGAACGGCAGCAGCATGGGGTGAAGGCTCCACGCCGCGACAGCTGCAGCAACCCAGGAGGCAATCGACAGCACTTCGCGTGTGAAACCACGCACAGCAGCAAGAAGTGCCGAGAGCACGACAACACCCAGAACGATCAGATCAAGGATGGTCAAAGGCATGATGTATCGCCGTCCTCAAAAGCCAACTGACGGAGTGCTGCTTTGCACACCGCTTCCGTGTGATCCCTATAGCTGCTGTTGCAGGCTTCGTCACGCCTGACGATTATCTTTCAGCATCTGTGTTGCCCGCATGGCGCACCCGCTTCGGCGCCGTGGCCGCAATTGAGGCAACGAGCTCCGCCACATGGGGCGTGGTGGTCGAGACCATGCCGCGCATGTCGGCGGAATCCGCCGAAGCAGGCGCGACGATCCGGGCAAAGCCGAGCTTGCCGGCCTCCTTGATGCGCGCTGCTGTGAGCGAAACAGGCCTGATGGCACCAGAGAGGGCAATCTCGCCAAAGAACACCGCGTCAGCCGGCAGCACAGCACCCGTCATCGAGGAAATGAGCGCAGCAGCGACAGCAAGGTCAGCTGCTGGCTCCTGCACGCGCAGCCCACCCGCGACATTGAGATAGACATCATGGCCGGAAAGCCTGAGACCGCCATGGGTTTCGAGCACCGCAAGCACCATGGCGAGGCGGCTCGGATCCCAGCCCACCACGGCCCTGCGCGGTGTGCCCAGTGCGGTCGGGGCCACAAGTGCCTGGATTTCCACCAGCACGGGGCGTGTGCCCTCCATGCCCGCAAACACGGCTGCACCCGGAGCAGACAGATCACGCCCTGCCAGGAACAGCGCCGACGGGTTGGCAACCTCCGCCAGACCTTTGCCGGTCATCTCGAACACACCGATTTCATCTGTTGGTCCGAAGCGGTTCTTCTGCGCCCGGAGCACCCGGAAAGCGTGGCCGCCTTCACCTTCAAAGGAGATCACCGCATCCACCATGTGTTCCACCACGCGCGGACCTGCGATCTGGCCATCTTTCGTGACATGGCCCACCAGGATGATGCAGGCACCGCTTGTCTTGGCAAAGCGGATCAGCGCCTGCGCCGAGCCGCGCACCTGCGTG
>JANMIB010000242.1:0-4962 GCA_031375605.1 Allobosea sp.
GTAAAAGTAACAATATCGATATTGTTCTGCAAAAACAAAAATACAAGTCCGAAAACTAAGACCGGATAAAAGCGCCTAATGGTTTTCCACATAACAACATCAGCTCGCTTTGCTTAATGTACCATAATATCGGCCAAATTCGATTTATTGGACGAAACTCTCAAATAGTAATATAAATAAATTTAAATGTTTGTATAATTTTACAACAACGGAATCGAATATATTATTTTAGTATGCACAAATTATACTATCTTAATCAATATCTACACAACAGATTTGTCAACTGTCACTCAGCCGCTTCAACAGCCGGCCGAACTTTGCCCTGGCGTTCTTTCTTGATCAGTTCGGCCACGAGAAACGCCATTTCCAGCGCCTGTTCGGCGTTGAGACGCGGATCGCAGGCGGTGTGGTAGCGGTCCGACAGATCAACATCCGAGATCGAACGCGCCCCGCCGGTGCACTCGGTGACATTCTTGCCGGTCATTTCCAGATGGATGCCGCCGGCATGGGTGCCTTCCGCGTTGTGAACCGCGAAAAACGCCTTCACCTCGCTGAGGATCATGTCGAAAGGCCGGGTTTTGTAGCCGGACGCCGCCTTGATCGTGTTGCCGTGCATGGGGTCGCAGGACCACAGCACGTTGCGCCCTTCCCTTTTCACAGCCCTGACCAAGGCAGGGAAATGGTCGAACACCTTGTCCGCCCCGAACCGCGCGATCAGCGTGAGTCGACCGGCTTCGTTCTGCGGGTTGAGCATGTCGATCAGGCGGATCAAGTCATCAGCCTTCAGCGACGGGCCGCATTTCAGGCCGATAGGGTTCTTGATGCCGCGGCAGAATTCTAGATGCGCGTGGTCATGCTGGCGTGTCCTGTCGCCGATCCAGATCATGTGGCCGGACGTGTCATACCAATCACCCGTCGTGGAATCGACGCGCGTCATGGCCTGCTCATAGCCCAGCAGCAGCGCTTCGTGGCTGGTGTAGAAATCCGTCGTGCGGGTTTCGGGTGCAGCCTCCGGGTCGATGCCGATGGCGCGCATGAAGTCGAGCGTTTCCGTGATCCGTTCCGCAACCTCGCGGTATCGCCCGCTCTGGGGCGAGCCGGACACAAAGCCCAGCATCCAGCGGTGCGCATTGTCGAGATTGGCATAGCCGCCGGTCGCAAAGGCGCGCAGCAGGTTCAGCGTGGCGGCAGACTGCCGGTAGGCCATCAACTGACGTTGAGGGTCGGGAATCCGCGATTCTGGCGTGAACGCGATGTCGTTGATGATGTCGCCGCGGTAGCTTGGCAGTTCCACCCCGCCGATCACCTCGGTCGGCGCAGAGCGCGGCTTGGCAAACTGGCCTGCAACACGGCCGACCTTGACCACGGGCGAGCCGCCGGCAAATGTCAGCACCACAGCCATCTGAAGGAACATGCGGAAGAAATCGCGGATATTGTCGGCGGAGTGCTCCTCGAAGCTCTCCGCGCAATCGCCGCCCTGCAACAGGAAAGCCTCGCCAGCCGCGACCTTGCCCAACGCCCGCTTGAGCTTGCGCGCCTCGCCAGCAAAAACCAGCGGCGGAAATCCGGCAAGCGTCTTTTCGACAGCGGCCAGCCCATCCTGGTCAGGATACTGCGGCATCTGCTGCACAGGCTTTGCGCGCCAGCTTTCAGGTGTCCAACGTTCCGCCATCATCCGTGCTCCGTCCAGATCGTGCAGCTGCCCGAAGACAGCTTCAGCCGATGTGTTAGCCTTTTCGGTCAAGGCCCGCAATGCGGAGCCTAAAGACGCTACTTCACCAACTTCAGGCTGGTGATGATGGTGTTCAGATCAACGGCGTTTTCCTTTGCGCCTTCTTCGGTGCCCCAGTAGGTCAGGACCAGACCCTTGGTTTCTGTCGCCTGCAAGACCGTCAGGCTCACTTGCGTCGGCCCGTCAGCGTCCTTTGCTTGCCACTTGACCTGGACACCCGACAGCCCGTTGATGGTGATGTCCTGTTTGGCCTGGGTTGCCTCGTCAAGGACAACGTCCTTGCTTTTCAGCCAGACGATCGTATCGGCAATGGCCCGAGCCACATCCTGAAGTTCAGTGACTTCGATTGCAACATAGACCTCTTCGTCTTCGGACAGCGCTTCAACGCCCTTTGGCAAGGTCGTTGCGGCCCAATCATCGGGAATCGTGACGACGGCAACAGGGTTTGGGTCGGGCACACTGTGGGTTTTGGCAATGGCGGGCGACATGACGATGAAGCCCGCGAAGATACAGGCCGACAGCAAATTCTTGAACATTGCGAAAACTTTCTGAGACGTGCCACGACAGGCTCCGGGCAGATACACCGCCTTATATATCAAGTCGATGCACTCGCGGCGCATGGGACGGCTGCAGATCCGGCCAGCCTATGCTGCATCCATGATCACGCAGCCCGCACCCGGTCCAGAAAGCGCTCGACTTCGCTGCGCAAGCGTCCGGACTGATCAGCCAGATCCCCTGATGATGCCAAGACCTGCACGGCTGCGGAACCAGTCGCTTCCGAAGCCTGCCGCACGCCGGAAATGTTGGCGGACACCTCCTGGGTTCCGCGCGCGGTCTGCCGCACGCTTTCGGCCATTTCGGAGGCCGTGACGTTCTGCTCCTCAACCGCGTGGGCAATGGTCGACGAAATCTGGTCGATCTGCCCGATGGTACGCGCCACCCCCTGAATGGCCACGATCGTTTCGCCCGTGACCTCGCGGATACGCGCGACAATTCCGGCGATTTCGGCGGTCGCGGAACTGGTCTGTCCGGCCAGGAGCTTGACCTCGGACGCCACCACGGCAAACCCGCGGCCAGCCTCGCCTGCGCGCGCGGCCTCGATCGTGGCATTCAGGGCCAGGAGGTTCGTCTGCTCGGCGATGCTTGAAATGATCGAGACAACCGAGACGATCCTCTCTCCGGCCAGTGCGAGATCCTGCACCTTGGCATTGGCATCCTGCGCTTGCGCTGTCGCCGTGTTTGCAATGCGGAACGACGCCGCCGCCTGCTGGCTGATGCTCTGGATGGCGTCTGACAGGCGCACGCCTGCGGTGAGCAGGTTTTGCACACTGGCGGCAGCTTCTTCAGATGCGCCTGCCACGGAGACAGCCTGCGCTGAGGTCTCTTCCGCTGTCACGGACATGGATTGGGACGCACGGTTGAGTTCGTCTGCTGATTGCGAAACGCTGTCAGCCACAATGGTGACGGCGCTCTCGAATTCGGCAACCGCGTTCTCGATCATCTGCTGGCGGCGGTAGCGCGCCTGCTGTTCACGCTCGGTTTCTGAACGCAGCGCCTCGTTCTCCAGGCCATGCTGTTTGAACACCATCACGGCATTGGCCATCTGCCCGATCTCGTCGCGCCGCATCACGGCTGGCACATCGCGGCTCCAGTCACCATTTGCGAAGGCTCGCATGGCAACAGTCAGGCCGCGAATGGGGGCAACGATCATGTGATACATGCCGAATGCCACGATCAGACTCACCAGAAGCGCCAGAAAGGTCACCCACATCACGGTACTTTTGGTGGCGTCGATCTCGTTAGATGCCACGATCAACCCGGCATCCAGCCCTTTGAGCTTCTCTGCCCGCAGATTGGCCGCTGTATTGCGAATGTTGAGCGAGAGCGGCACCATGACGGTGTTGATGACCTTGTGCCCCTCCACAACCAGAGGCACGAAAATATCGGCAGCTTCCCGGTGGTAGATGAAGCGCGCTGCGAGCTTCCTGGCTTCGGCCTTCATCTCGGGGTTGGAAGCCATGATCACGAGTCGTTCGGCCTCGGTCTGCACGACCCTGAATGAAACCATCATCTCGTCGCGATCCTTGTCGCTTGGCGCGGCGAGGAACTGATGCAGAGCGTTCATGCCGCGCACGAAACGCTCCTTGATGGTCGCCACCATGAAAGCGTCAGCGGAGCGCCCGCTCATGTCGGCAGCTTCCATCATGTCCGCCATGCTCTTGGTCAGTGCGGCATGGCTGCGGTTGATTTCCGTCTGCAGAATGAGGTCGCGATTCTGGCGCAGTTCGGTGAGTTGCTTGACCGAATTGCCATAGTTATCCAACATTGGCGATAGTTCAGCCACGGCGCGCCGTGCAGCGGCATCGTGGGATGCAGCCTCGGTCAGCCGTGCAAGCTGGCGCTGCACACGCTCAAGCGTCGTTTCGATCTCCAGACGCGCCTGGTCGCCACCCTCTGCGGAAAAAACGAAACTGGCTCCCTGCAGCGCCGTCACATCACGTTCGAGTTCAGCCGTGATCAGTGCGCTTTTGCTGAGATTCGCATAGTTTTTGGAGGCATGGTCTGCGGACCCCAGACCTAAATACGCAATGACAGCGACATTGGCCATCATGATCAGCAGCAGGACCAATCCGGCCGGAGCCTTGATCGACAAAGAAAGGGCGGAAAGCCGGGAGATCATGCGAATATCACCTGTCTGTGTGCAACAATCTATGGCCAAGCAAGGTTAATGCGGCGTTGCCTGTTGCAGATTATCGGCCAGCCCAAACGCCGCAGTTCAAATTCAGGTTGCATCCCGCCCCCGCCCGGTCCAATTGGCCAGCCATGGCTCCACCACTTCTCACTCTCAAGAACATCCGCCACGGTTTTGGCGGCGCGCCCTGCCTCGAAGGGGCGGAGCTGTCCGTCACCCCGCGTGATCGCATCTGCCTGATTGGCCGCAACGGCTCGGGCAAATCGACCATGCTAAAAATCGCCGCAGGGCTGATCGACCCCGAACGCGGCGAGCGTTTCGTGCATCCGGGTGTCACCATGCGCTATCTGCCGCAAGAGCCGGATTTCGGCGGCTTCACCACTGTCCGGGCCTATGTCAAGGCTGGCCTTGCACCCGGTGACGAGCCCTATCGCGCAAGCTATCTTCTGGAGCAGCTTGGCCTCACCGGCGAGGAAGACCCTTCGCGCCTCTCTGGCGGCGAAGCCCGCCGCGCCGCCCTGGCACGCACGCTTGCGCC
>JANMIB010000257.1:0-1760 GCA_031375605.1 Allobosea sp.
CCCGCCCCGCTCCGACCCCGCAACGTCCCCCGCACCCGCCGCCTATGCCCTCCCGCTCGCCCCCCCGGCGCTCGCCGCCAACGCCCCTCACGCCATCATCTAGATTGCCACGGCGACCACCGAGATCTACACCATCACGACACGGCGTGTGCTGATCCGCTCGGGGGTCGCCATGCCGATCACCGTGAACCTGCCGTTCAAGCAGATTGACGGCGCTGGCCTGCGCCTTCACGCTGATGGCACGGGCGACATGCCGCTCAAGCTGTCACGGCGCGACAGGCTCGCTGTTCTCGCGATCTGGCCGCACATGCGCCCCTGGAGGCTGACGCGCCCCGAACCCATGCTGCGGTCCGTGGCCAATGCCGGCGGCGTTGCGGATATCCTGTCCGCAGCCCTGACGGGTTCGCGCGTTCCGGCACTGCGGCCGGAAGCTGCAGGACTATCCCCCGCAGAGACGACCGGAACAGGTCTGCAATCCGCCATCGGGGCCTGAAAGCCCAAGGAGCATTGCGCACAAAAAAATGGGGACCGGTTCTGTGCAAGGACAATGCTCCAGATGTTATCGTCGATCATCTTGCCGCACGGAGATCGGCCCATCTTAATGCGGGAGGATCTGACGCAGGAGACAACCATGGCCTCAACGCTCGTGAAGACCCGCTCCTTCTCCCGCCCGGCTCTGGCTGTCGGGCTTCTGGTCCTGATCTCGCTCTGCCTGGCAGCGCTGGGACGATACACAGGCTTGGGGGTTATACGGATGCCCGAAGCTGAAATTGTGCAGTATCGTGATATCAGATTTGGTGAGCGCGCGGATGGCTCGGTCAATGTTGCGGATGCAGCAACCGGGAACATCATCGGGCTGATCGGGTCAGGATCGAATGGTTTTATCAAAGGGGTGATGCGCGGCAGGCCCCATCAACATGCACAGGGCAGTTTCGGTAATGGTCCGCCATTCCGGCTCACACAGCATGCTGACGGGCGACTGACGATCGAAGACCTGGCAACGCATGTCAAAATTGCGATCACCAACTTCGGACCCACGAACACGGAGGCTTTTGCCAGGCTTCTGCACAAATAAAGGGATGACGCGTGATACAGTATTTTTTTGGCAAGGGCGAAACCATCGAGGTGCCCTGCACGGTCGATCTTCTGATGACAGAGGAATTCGTGCATGCCCATGTCGTGCTTGACGGCATCGAGGTCGGTCCCGGCGACAGCGTGATCGTGCATGATGCACCAACAACTGTCGCCTTCGGCGAACACCGCGTGGAGCGCCGCATGGCGACCGTGACGCGGGCAACCGCCCTTGACCGGATGTTCACCAAGGTGACAGCCTATCTTGAACTGACCGAACTTTACGAAGTCGGGTTTTCTGCAGGGAGAGCACAATGATTCCGCAGGAAGGCGGGGGCGGAGCCCCGAATTACGTGACCAACATGGCGACCCAGGACACGGTCCTCTCGCCACGCTTCTACACAACCGATCACGATGCCATGGACAAGATCGATGTCAGCCTCGTGCGCCGCGAGTGGGACGGCCTGATGGCCGAGATGCGGGATGATCCAAACAAGAACCACTTTCGTCGCCCGGATAATTTCGAGTTCGACAGGGCTGCGCTGCCCACGGAACTGGACAAGGAACTTGTCGATTTCCTCGTGTCATCGCTCACCGCAGAGTTTTCCGGCTGTATCCTGTATTCGGAAATCAAGAAGCGGATGAAGAATCCCGACATGCAGGAGCTGTTCTCCTTCATGGCGCGCGAC
>JANMIB010000269.1:0-2257 GCA_031375605.1 Allobosea sp.
CCCTCCCCATTGAGATGGGGAGGGAACAACGCAGTGCCGCTCACATGCTTAAGCACCCACGCCGGTGCCGATCTGGCAGGTGACGCCCGTGCCGCCGATGGAGCAATAACCTGAGGGGTTCTTGGCGAGGTACTGCTGGTGGTAGGTTTCGGCGAAGTAGAACACGGGTGCCTCGACGATTTCGGTGGTGACCGGATCAAAACCTTTCTTTGCCAGTGCCGCGCCATAGATGGCCTTCGAGGCATCTGCCTCGGCCTTGTGGGCGGCAGAAAACGTGTAGATACCGGAGCGGTATTGCGTGCCGACATCGTTGCCCTGGCGCATGCCTTGGGTCGGGTCGTGGCTTTCCCAGAAGGTCTTGAGCAGGTCCGCATAGCTGAGCTTTGACGGATCGAACGCCACCAGCACCACCTCGTTGTGGCCGGTGAGGCCGGAGCAGGCCTCCTCATAGGTCGGGTTTGGCGTGTAGCCGCCGGCATAGCCCACCGCCGTGACCCAGATGCCAGCACCGTCAGAGCTCCCCATCTGCCAGAACTTGCGCTCTGCGCCCCAGAAGCAGCCAAGCCCGAACACGGCGGTTTCCACGCCCTCGGGATAAGGCCCCTTGAGCTTGCGGCCGTTGACGAAATGGGTTTCTGCAGTAGCCAGGGGCGTTGCGCGGCCCGGAAGGGCTGCACTGGCGGCGGGCATCTCGGCTTTTTTGCGCATGAAAAACATGGTGGGCTCCGTGGCGTGAGGCGTGGTCATAAAGCTATCATATGGCCGCGGCTGCGCGAGTTCGCACGTGGTCGCAGGGCCTTGGTTGCAGGGCCTTGGTCGCAGGATCTGGTCCCTCAATTCGGCGCGAGATAGCCGATGGGGGTGGCGCTGCGCTGGCCGATGCGGTGGCAGACCAGGCCAAGCACAAGCAGAACCAGCGATGTCGGCAGGAGCGTGAAGTTCAGCAGCACCGGATCCCACAGCAGGGGATGCACGTGCCGCTCGATGGCCGGCTGCAAAAGCAGATATTTCTCGCCAAACAGGCGAAAGCCGGTCGCGCCCAGCCGGGCATAATCCAGCGTGGAATTGGCCAGGGAGCGCGCCCCGTCCATGATGGCAGCGACAAAGCCCGCCGCCAGCAGCACGAAAGCCAGTATCCGGAAAACACCCTTGATCACGCAGCATCGCCTCCGCTGCGGCAGATGTGCTCCCAACAGGCCGCAGTTGCAAGTGTGGTTTGCACGAGCATGGCTCCAGACGTGCTCACGCTCGCACCTGCTTTGCTGCACAGCCCTTGCGACAAACGAAGGATGGCCGTGCGCGATCTGGCATGGCATGGGATATGACGATCATCGTCACATTCCGGTTCCGGCACCCATGTCCGACACGCTTCCCGCCAATCCGTTTCCCAGCTCAACTTTTCCTGGCTCAACCGAAGAGCAATGGCGCACGCTGGCGCTGAAAGCCCTCAAAGGCGCGGACTTCGAGACGAAACTGGTAAGCCACACCGCTGATGGCATTGCGATCCAGCCGCTGTCCCATCGCCGCGCCGATGCCGCCCATGCTGCAGGGGCTCGGGCCGGGTCGCGCTGGTCGGTGGCAGCGCGCATGGACCACCCGGATGTCGACGAGGCCAATGCGCTGGCACTGGCTGACCTGAATGGTGGCGCGGATGCGCTTGTGCTGGTGTTCCACGGCTCGCGCGGCGCACGCGGTTTCGGCCTGCCCACCACAAGCGCCGATGTGCTGGGCAAGGTGCTGGACGGGGTGATGCTGGACCTGATCAGCATCAGGCTGGAACCAGCCCCGCAAGCGCGGATCACGGCGCGGCAATTTGCGGAGGTCGTGCGCCAATGCAGGCTCAGCCCGTCCGGGCTTGATGTCGATTTCGGTTTCGACCCGGTGGGTCTCCTGGCGCGCACGGGCGTGCTGATGGCACCTTGGTCCGATATCGGCACGCGGCTTCATGACATGATCGGCGAGTTCGGCGGCCAGGGCTTTGCCGGGCCGTTCATCAGTTGCGATGCGCGGCTTGTGCATGAGGCTGGCGGCTCGGAAGCGCAGGAGCTGGCCTGGGCACTCGGTTCAGCCATCGCCTACATGCGCGCGCTGGAAACCGCCGGCATGCCGCCGGCCAAAGCGGAGCAGGCGCTGTCTTTTGCGCTCGCCATTGATGCGGATCAGTTTGTCGGGCTTGCCAAGATCAGGGCTTTGCGTCGCCTGTTCGCCCGCGTGCAGGAGGCTTGCGGGCTGGACCAGCGCCCGGTGCGCATCCATG
>JANMIB010000353.1:0-5357 GCA_031375605.1 Allobosea sp.
CATGGAGGTCTGGCTGGCCCATGGCGGAGGCAAACTGAAAGGTGTGCTCGTGCTGCAGCCACAGGATCGGCAGCTGCTGATCTGGTCGGTGGCGACCTCCGTGGCAAGCCAGTCCATGGGGCTTGGCAATCGCCTGCTGACGCAAGCAGACAGTCGCGCCTGCGAACTGGGGCTGGCCAAGCTCGTCCTCTACACAGGCAGCCTGCTGACCGATCGGATTGCCTTGGTATCAGCGCAAAGGCTTCACGATCGAGCGCGAAGAGCGACGCGACGACCGCAATATCACCCATATGAGCAAATTCGTCACAGGACCGGCACACCTGAGCGGTTGACCCTTTGTCTGCCCTCGCCTATCAGCACGCTTCGCACGGTGCGAGTTCGTAGCTCAGTTGGTAGAGCACGTGACTTTTAATCATGGGGTCGTGGGTTCGAGCCCCACCGAACTCACCATGCGGTCTTGTTTCCCACGATGCGACGGTCATCGCATCGTGCAGGGTGGTACGTCATGCGAATTGTGGTTTTCCTCTTGATCGCTGGTGTGGCCGCTTTCATGGGTTTCATCGCGCTGCGCGGCGAATGTCCAGGCAGAACCATCGTCATGTCAGAGGCGCGTTGTCGTGCCACAGCAACGGTGAGCGCAGAAGCGTGCGCAACCGTGTTCCGCGATGCGGACCGCATCACACGCACTGCCGCAACGGTTTTCACCGATGAACAGCGCTGCCTTGCCAGCCACGATGCCTGCATCCGCAGTTCTGTGGTTCAAGGCTTCACGCCGGTTCCTGCGGGTTTCTGCATCACTGTCAACGGCAACACGGTCACGCGGCAAGAGCTGATCTATCGCCGCAGCAACGCACCGCAGATTGGAGGAAACTCCTGATGGGCCATGTCGTGACCGTCGGCGGGGTTTCCTTCGCCAGTCATCTGCCTTTCGCGCTGATCGCTGGTCCCTGCCAGATGGAAAGCCGCGCCCATGCGCTCGAAATGGCCTCAGCTCTCAAGGAGATCTGCGCCGCGCTCGGCATCGGGCTTGTGTTCAAGACCTCCTATGACAAGGCCAACCGCACCAGCGGAAGCGCCGAGCGCGGCGTTGGCATGGCGGCGGCAATGCCGATCTTTGCGGAGATTCGCGACACGCTTGGGCTGCCGGTGCTGACCGACGTTCACGAACGCGACCATTGTGCCATCGTGGCAGAGGCCGTGGATATCTTGCAGATTCCGGCGTTCCTGTGCCGCCAGACGGACCTGCTCAAGGCCGCCGCAAGGACAGGCCGCGTGGTCAATGTCAAGAAAGGCCAGTTTCTTGCACCGTGGGATATGAAGAATGTTGCGGCCAAGATCACCGGAGCGGGAAACCCCGATGTCATGTTGACGGAGCGCGGCACCTCATTTGGCTACAACACGCTTGTGTCGGACATGCGCGGGCTGTCGATCATGGCGGAGCTGACAGGCGCACCTGTCATTTTCGATGCCACGCATTCTGTCCAGCAGCCGGGCGGCAAGGGCACCTCCAGTGGCGGCCAGCGTGAGTTTGTGGCGGTGCTGGCCCGTGCTGCGGTCGCCGTCGGGGTCGCCGGCCTGTTCATCGAAACCCATGAAGACCCTGACAACGCGCCATCTGACGGGCCGAACATGGTCCATTTGAAGGATATGCCGCGCCTGCTGGCCCAGTTGCAGGCCTATGACCGCATCACGAAAGCAGCCCTGACAGGATGAACCAGGCGGCAGAAGCAGCAGCACTCAAACGCCTGATCCTGGTTCTCGGTGCTTGCGGCTTTGCCTCGACCTTCACCATGAGGCTGCTTGATCCTCTGGTGCCGACGCTGGCCAGCGAGTTTGGCAAGACCATTCCGCAGGTCGCGATGGTCGCGACAGGGTTCTCGATCAGCTACGCCATCGGCCAGCCCTTTCTGGGGCCTGTCGCCGATGCCGTCGGCAAGGCCAGAACGATTCTCGTCAGTCTCGTCGCACTCAGCCTCATGCTGGTTCTCTCGGCGCTCGTCACCCAGTTCGAGGTGCTGTTCCTCATCCGCATGGCCATGGGCGTGTTTGCGGGCGGCATCATTCCGGTGGCCATGGCAGCCATCGGTGACCGGGCACCGATGCAGGAACGGCAGGTCGCGCTCGGCCGGTTCCTGACCATCATGATCATCGGCCAGACCGCAGGTGCCGCCTTTTCAGGCATCATTGCCGACGTGTTCGGATGGCGGACGGTCATGCTCGTGTCCGCCGTTTTTGCTGCCATTGCCGCAGCGCTGGTGGCCGTCATTCTCAAACCGCGCCCGGATGCGAAGCGCGAGACCTTGTCGCTTGGCAATGCGCTGGCGCGTTACCGCATGGTTTTCGCCAATCCGAAAACGCTTGTGCTGTATGCGCTGGTTGTCACGGAAGGCGCGCTGATTTTCGGCATCATGCCCTATGTCGCCGGCATCCTTGCAGACCGGTCCGGCGTCGGTGCCACCGAAGCAGGGCTGGCAGTCGGCGGAGCAGGCCTGGGCGGGCTGATCTACGGGTTTGGTGTCCGCTCGCTGATTGCACGTCTTGGCCCCGTGCGGATGGTCACGGCCGGCGGATTTCTGATGGCGGCTGCCATCGCAACATTCTCATTGCCGTTCCTGCCTTGGTGGACAGCCATCGGCTGTTTCGTGGTGCAAGGTTTCGGTTTCTTTCTGATGCACGGCACGTTTCAGGCGCAGGCCACGGAACTGGCACCGGAGGCGCGCGGTTCCGCAGTCGCCCTGTTCGCCTGCGCCCTGTTTCTGGGCCATGCGCTCGGACCTGTGATGGTCGGTGTGCTGAAAACCGGCTTTGGTCCTCAAGCAGCCTTGCTGACAATGGCTGTGGGCATAGCCCTGCTCGGCTTGATCGCGCCAAAGGCGCTTAAATTATAGGCGCTGAAACTATAGCCTGATTGCTGGGTCCTACCGCCCGCGATAAGGAGCCACGCCTTGATCAGGCACCCAGAGCCCATGAGGTGGCGCGGATGTCTGCCAGAACACATCAATCGGGATTCCGCCGCGCGGATACCAGTATCCGCCCATGCGCAGCCATTTTGGCTCCAGCAGGCTGACCAGCCGCTTGGCGATCCCGACCGTGCAGTCCTCATGGAAAGCACCATGATTTCTGAAACTTGTGAGATAAAGCTTGAGTGATTTGGACTCCACCAGCCAGTCCCCCGGCAGATAGTCAATCACAAGGATGCCGAAATCCGGCTGGCCCGTGACCGGGCAGATCGAGGTGAATTCCGGTGCGGTGAATCGTGCCAGATAGTCTGTCCCCACATGGGGGTTGGGCACGCGGTCAAGAACAGCCTGTTCAGGCGAAGCCGGAATGCTGGAGGCTTGGCCGAGATGAAGTGTCGCGGGGGGGAGTATTGGCGGGGCTGCCATGGGCTGTCCTTGGCTGGAAGTGCGATATTTGCGTGTGATGATGCGTGGCTTCTGGCAGATCTGACGAGGAAAGTGAACCCTCGTTACCCGAGCATTCAGGCTTCGCCCCTCGCCCAGCCCTCTTTGGTCTCGGCAATGAAATCATTGAGGCGGCTGGCCGATATGGCATTGCGCAGGCCTGCCATCAGATCCTGATAATAGGCGAGGTTCACCCACGTCAGCAGCATCTTGCCCAGCATTTCGTCGGCTTTGACCAGATGATGCAGATAGGCACGGCTGTATGTGTTGGCAGCCGCACAACTGGATGTGGCATCCACCGGGCGGCTATCCTCGGCGAACTTGGCATTGCGCAGGTTCATGCGGCCAAATCTCGTGAAGATCTGGCCATGGCGGCCTGCGCGGGTCGGCATCACGCAGTCGAACATGTCGACGCCCCGCCGCACTGCCTCGCATATGTCATCGGGCGTGCCGACACCCATCAGATAGCGCGGCTTGTCCTTTGGCAGATGCGGCTCCACCGTTTCGATCATGGCCAGCATCACATCCTGCGGCTCTCCCACAGCCAGTCCACCGATGGCGTAGCCTTTGAAGTCCATGTCCACGAGCGCCTTTGCGCTGGCTTCGCGCAAGGGCACGGAGGCTCCCCCCTGCACAATGGCGAACAGTGCCCTGCCCGGATGGTTGCCGAACGCGACCTTGCAGCGCTCCGCCCATCGCAAGGACAGCTGCATCGCCTTTTCGGCAACCTTGTCCTCGCAAGGGAGCGAGACGCACTCGTCAAGCTGCATCACGATGTCCGAACCAAGCAAATTCTGGATCTCGATGGAGCGCTCGGGGCTCATTTCATATTTGGAGCCGTCGATATGCGATTGGAACGTCACACCCTGTTCCGTGATCTTGCGCAGCTGAGACAGCGACATGACCTGAAATCCGCCCGAATCTGTCAGGATAGGATAGGGCCAATTCATGAACTGGTGCAGACCGCCTAATTTGGCGATCCGTTCGGCAGATGGCCTCAGCATCAGGTGATAGGTGTTGCCCAGCACCACATCTGCGCCAAGCGCCTTCACCTGGTCCGGATACATGCCTTTGACCGTGGCGGCAGTGCCAACCGGCATGAAAGCAGGCGTGCGGATGACGCCGCGCGGCATGCGGATTTCGCCTGTGCGGGCCGCGCCATCAGTGGCGCGGATGTTGAGGCCGAAGGGAATGGCATCCGTCATGGCAAGAAGCTCTAACGCCCCGGCCAGACGGCAACGCCGATCAGCAACGGGTGAAGCCAGCGCGCAAAGACAAACCACAGGACAAGGCCCGCACCAATGGCAATCCAGTCACGCGAAGTGAAGCCGGAGGCGGCAATCATGCGCACGCCAGCGCGCCGCTTGAGCGAGATGCGCGCCATTACCGCCCAGGCCAGAAACCCGCCAAACAGCAGGATACTGCCCAGATCGCCATTGGAGATGAGATGCGCAGTTGCCCAGATCTTGATGGCCAGCAGCATCGGATGCTTGACGGCGGCGTGGATGCGCCCCCCGGAATTTGTCGCCGCCAACAGAACGAAGATCGGCAGATTGAGCAGCAGCGCCAGATGCTTGGTCCAGACCGGTGGATACCAGATATTGATCCAGCCCGTGGCACGATATTGCACGAAGCCGTAAACGATCATCGCAAAGCCAATCAGCGACAAAGCCGCATAGGCAATCCTGAACCCACGTGGCCCGAGGCTCGCAATCGCGTTGGAGCGAGACGTTCTGGCCATCGTGAAGGCATGTGTGCCCAGAAAAATCACGAGGCCAAGGAGCAGAACCAGCATGCGATCATCCGATTGAAACGAGAAACTGTTGTCCCATGTAACAGGCCGAGGCCCGATTGCACCATGTCGTTGATAAAATTCTGCCAGAACCATGGTTTGCGTGCGCTTTCGGTGATGGGTCGACCCTGCCCTGTCCAAGACCGATCTACGCCCTGTCC
>JANMIB010000279.1:0-2332 GCA_031375605.1 Allobosea sp.
GAAGACGATGGCCAGAAGAAAGATGATCCTGCCGCGCAGGGCAGGGGGTGTGGTGCCGTGTGGGCTGGACATGTCAACCATGCCTGCAGGCGCGGGTGGAGCCTTCTCGCTGCTGATGCCGATTAGATGCAGCACCGCGCAAACCACGCCATTGAGGCCCGCATAGACAAGGCACAACGCGCGCCAATCCATGAACGAGAGCAGCCACAGCCCGAGCGGCCAGAACACCGTGGACGCAAGACCGCCGCCAAGCGTCAGCATGGTGATGGCGATGCGCGCCTTGTGGCCGGCAATGCGCGCCAGCGAAGCGAAGGCAGGGTCATACAGGCTGCCTGCCATGCCCAGCCCGATGACGGCATAGGCCGCATAGAGCATGGGCAGCGAATGGGCATTAGCCAGCAGCAGGTAGCCAAGCCCGCCGACAACCGAACCGATGGCCATGACGTGCCGGCCACCTGCTTTGTCGATCAGCGCCCCGATGCGCGGCGCGACCAGCCCTGATGTCAGCATGGCCAGCGAGAACGCGCCATAGATCCAGGTCTTGCTCCAGCCGGTTTCCGCCATGATGCGCGGGCCGATCAGGGTGATGCCGTAAAACAGCGTTCCCCAGGCAATGATTTGTGTGAGGGACAAGATGCCAAGCGCCCTTGCGGAACCTTTCGGCCATCCTGGAAATGACAGGTGCTGGCGGATATAGCCTGTCTTCATTTCGACAAAGTGGGTGCGGCCTCGCGGACCTTCGATTTGAGCAGGCCGAGCTGCTGCTCGCGGAAGATGACGAAGATCCCCGCCGCAATCACGATGGCAGCCCCGATCAGGACCACCGTGGCCGGAAAATCGCCGAACACGAACCAGCCGAGCGCGATGGCCCAGATCATCTGGGTGTATTCAAAGGGCGCAATCAGCGAGGCTTCGGCATAGCGATAGGACTGCGTCATCAGGATCTGCCCGGTGCCGCCCAGAATGCCGATCATGACCAGCGCGCCCCAATCAAGCCCTGTTTGCGGCATGTTCCAGCCGAGCACGATGGTGGACAGGCCAAGAATGGTGGTCAGCATCATGAAGTAGAACACGATGGCCCCGGTGGTCTCGGTGTCCGTGAGCTTGCGCACTTCAATGTTGGCTGCCGCAGAGCAGAGCGCGCCAGCCAGGGCGAATATCGCGCCGATGGCCGGGCCGCCCTTCGCCATCTCTGCCAGCCGGGCGGGCGACAGGTGCGGCGACAGCATGAAGCCGACACCGATGATGCCGATGACGACAGCGCTCCAGCGGTAGATGCGAACAGTCTCGCCCAGCACCACGGCGGCAAGGATCACGACGATCAGCGGCGTCGCATAGCTGATTGCCACCGCATCAGACAGCGGGATGTAACTCAGCGCCGCGAAGCCGCAGAACATACCGGTGGAGCCGATGATGCCGCGTCTCAGATGGTTCCAGGGGCGTGTGGTCGTCACCGCATCGGACAGGTGACGGAGGTATCCCAGCCAGATCAGCAGCGGGATCAGTGCCATCGACGAGCGGAAGAATACCATCTGCCCCACGGGATAGCGCACGCTCATCGCCTTGATCAGCGCCGCCATGCAGGTGAAGGCGAGACCCGAAATGAGCTTCAGCGTGATGCCAAAAAGTGGCGACAAGGGAAATGAACCGGGAGGGACGTTAAGTTCCTTAGAACACAGGTCGGGCGCTCCGTGAACCATTCATCATGCAAGGCTTGCATGCGCTGAGAGGGCGGGAAGGGAACGCTGAACTTTATTCTGCTGCGAGCAGGACATTCTTCTTCGGGAATGGCCCCGTGACCGGCACATCGGCGAACCCGGCTTCCTCAAGCACGCTTGGCATCGGCCCGCCCGTGGCCCAGTCGATCAGCTCGGCCGTGTGCACAACCGGTATGGCGTGGCCGCCATCCACGAAACCCTTGCCGATCTGGGTCATGCAGCCGATGTTGCCGGTGGCGACCAGATCAGGGCGGGTTTTCAGGATGTTGCCGACCTTGCGCTGGCGCAACTGCCCGGCAATCTCGGGCTGGAGGATATTGTAGACACCCGCCGAGCCGCAGCAGATGTGGCCTTCGGGCACCTCTTTCACCTTGAACCCTGCGGCGGTCAGCAGCTTCTTCGGGCCATCCTTGAGTTGCTGGCCATGCTGCATCGAGCAGGCGGAGTGATAGGCGACGGTCAGCGACACCGCGCGAACCGGAGTCAATTCAAGGGTTTCGAGAAACTGGCTGATGTCCTTGGCGAGGCTTGAGATCCGCGTGGCCTTTTCCGCATAGGCGGCATCATCCTTCAGCATGAAGCCGTAATCCTTGATCGTCGTGCCGCAGCCCGAG
>JANMIB010000376.1:0-5897 GCA_031375605.1 Allobosea sp.
GATGCGGACGATGCCATGTTTGCCGCGCCGCCCGCAGGCGACATGAGGGAGCTGGAAGTCTCGTGCTCGTCGTGAAAGACGGGCTTGCGATTGCAGGCAGGCGAGGCGTCATCCTATATCTGGTCAACGCCATCGATTCGGCGGTTTTGGGGCTTTCTTTCAGGCATGCGTATCGCTCTCACTGCCCTCGCTGGATTCCTGATCATGATCTCGCATGGAGGTCCGGCCTCATCGCGTACGCTTGATGACTGCGAGAAGATCAAGGACTGGCATGCCTACAATACCTGTCTGGCCTCATTCGGCCCCAGGCGGGGCCAGCGCGCGGTGACAGGCCAGCCACAGGCGGAAGGGCCGGAGGGCCGTGTTTATGGCCGTGGCGGCAAACAGGCCACTAGGCCAGGTGCAGGGCGTGGCGCGTCCGGTCTTGTCGTGCAGCGGCTCTCGGGTGGGCGGGTGCGCGCAACCTTCGATGTCAGCGGACCACGGCGGGCCAGCACGCGATGACAAAGCCTGATGCGATCTGCGTCGGCGAGTGCATGGTGGAACTGAACCGCCACAGGGGGCGATACACCCTGAAATTCGGTGGCGACACCTTCAACACGGCGGCCTACATGAGCCGTGCGGGGCTGAGCGTGGCCTATGCCACTGCCGTCGGGGATGATCCCTACAGCGACCGCATGCTGGCGCATATCGCGTCCGAGAAGGTGGATACACACCTGATCCCGCGCCTGGGCGGGCGGATGCCCGGGCTTTACATCATCGAGACCGATGCAGCCGGTGAACGCAGCTTCTCGTACTGGCGCGACACGGCCCCTGCCCGCGACCTGTTTGAAATCTCCGAGGCCAACGGCATTCTTGCCGCCATGCTGGAAGCGAAGCTGATCTATTTTTCCGGCATCACGCTCTCGCTGTATTCGCCTGCGGCGCTTGATGTCTTTGAATCGGCGCTGCATTTCGCCCGGCTGCAAGGCGCACGGGTTGCCTTTGACAGCAACATCCGCCCACGCGGCTGGCGCTATGACATGGAGCGCGCACGAGCGACCTTTTCCCGTTTCATCGCACATTGCGACATTGCGCTGCCCACCTTCGATGACGAGCAGCAGCTCTGGGGCGACACCACGCCGGACGAGACATTCGCCCGCTATGCCTCGCTCGGCGTTCTGGAAGTCGGCGTGAAGATGGGTGCTGGCGGGGTGCTTCTGAGTGAGGCAGGGCAGCGGACCCATGTTGCGATCCCGAAGGTCATCACCCCGGTTGACACGACCGCAGCCGGTGACAGCTTCAATGGCGGATACCTCGCCGCAAGGCTTGGCGGCGCATCCGTGGAGCGTGCCGCTGTCACAGGGCATGCACTGGCCGGTGCGGTGATCCAACACAAGGGCGCCATTGTGCCGAAATCCGCCACACGCGCGGCGCTCAGGGCATTGGGACCGCTGGCGGGATCATGATGACCTGGCGGTCACTCACAGTGAATTGACGTGATGCCCGCCATCGACTGTCAGCACTGCGCCCGTGATATAGCGCGAGGCACCTGACGCCAGCAGCAGGAATGGCGCATCAAGCTCCTCGATCTGGCCGATGCGCCGCGCCGGAATGTTCCTGATCATGGCGAGGCCTGCTTCGGTTTCAAAGAAGCCGCTGTTGATCTCGGTCTCGATGTAGCCCGGTGCCAGTGCGTTGACGCGGATGTCGTGCCGCGCCCATTCGCTCGCAAGGGCGCGTGTCATCTGCACCACGCCGGCTTTCGAGATCGCATAGGCACCAAGCCCGTTGGCGACGCGCAGGCCAAGGATTGATGCGATGTTGACGATGTCGCCGCCCGTGTTGCCCTTCTGCGCAATCATGCTTCTGGCGAACTCAACGGCCAGCAACCATGGACCGCGCAGGTTCGTGGCGATCACGCCATCGAAGCTGCCCGGCGTGCTGTCCAGCGCCTTGCCGCTGCCAGCTATGCCGGCATTGTTGATCAAGAGGTCAAGCCCGCCAAGGGCAGCGCTTGCTTCCTTCACCGCCGGGCCGATCCGGTCGGCATCCGTCACATCAAGCGGCAGCGTCACGACATGGCCCGCACCGGCTTCGCGGCACAGGCGCGCCGTGTCCTCCAGCTTCTCGGTCCGCCGCGCGGCGAGTGCGAGGCCTGCGATGCCCTGCCGCGCGAGCAGCACGGCAAAGTGCTGGCCAAGCCCGGAGGATGCGCCCGTGAGCAGGGCGCGGCGCTGGCTGAAATCATAGGCGAACCGCATCGTGTTCAGCCGGTCGACATGGTCAGCGGAGGATCGACATTGTCGGGGATCGGGCAGACATAGGGCGATGCCTTGAGCCGCGCGGCATGGTCGGCCTTGGCATCTGCCATGAGTTTCGGATCGGTCAGTGCCGCCACGCCTGCGGCGGCCATGGCCTTTGCCACCTGCACCATGGCCTTGTGCGCGGCGGGCGACTTGCCCTGCGCCACGATCTGCCAGGTGTGGAACGCCGTGCCGATGGCCACAGTCGGCGCATGCGCCTGCACGGTCGGCACCACCCAGCTGACATCGCCGATATCGGTCGAGCCGATCATCGGTTTGCGCGTTACGTTCGCCGGAACGGTGAAATCAGCCAGCGCAGCGCCGGTGTCCGGCAGCCCGACCGCTGACCAGCTCGCGGCGATTTCCTGTGGTGACAAGGTCTTGCGGATGTCGGCGGCGAATTGCTTGTCCGCCTCATCGAAATGCGGTGGGCCAAGCTCTTCGAGAATGCCCTGCATCAGGTTCTCGAGCGGCAGATTGCCCACCATGTTCGAGACGGCACTGATGATCTTCATCTCCATCCTTGTTTCGGTCATCAGCGCAGCGCCCTCGGCGATCTTGCGCACCCGCCCGACCAGTTCCAGCATGCCCGGCAGGTCGATGGCCCGGATCGAATAGCGCACGCGGGCATGGGCCTGCACGACATTGGGCGCAATGCCGCCCGTGTCGAGAATGGCGGAATGAACCCGCGCGTCGCTTGGCATGTGCTCGCGCATGTAATTGACGCCGACACTCATCAGCTCGACCGCATCAAGCGCGCTGCGGCCCAGATGAGGCGACGCTGCCGCGTGGGCCGCGCGGCCCGTGAAGATGAAATCAGCGCGCGTGTTGGCCAGCGACAGGGGAGGCGTGACCTCCCAGAAGCTGTGTGGATGCCACGAGATCGCAATGTCTGCATCCTTGAACGCACCTGCGCGCACCATGAAAGCCTTGGCGGCACCCCCTTCCTCGGCAGGGCAGCCATAGTAGCGGACACGGCCAGGAAGCCCAGACGCTGCCAGCCAGTTCTTCATGGCGGTCGCGGCCAGAAGGGCGGCTGAACCAAGCAGATTGTGCCCGCAGCCATGGCCGTGGCCATTCGGCTCGACGGGCGCGTGAACCGACAACCCGGCCTCCTGCGACAGGCCCGGCAGCGCATCATACTCGCCCATGAACCCGATCACGGGGCCACCTTCACCCGCCTCGCCGATCACGGCTGTCGGAATGTCGGCAACTTTTTCGGAGACGCGGAAGCCCTGCGCTCTCAATTCTGCCGTGTGCTCCGCACAGGAGCGCGCTTCGGTGTAGCAGACCTCCGGCATCCCCCAGACCCTGTCCGACAGCGCAATGAAACGCTCCTTGATCGTGTCGACCTCGCGCCAGAGCGTGCTGCGATTGTCCATGGATGCCTCGGTCTTTGGTGTGTGTGCCTGTCGTGCATATCAAGGTCATGGCGCCGACAAGTCCAGCACAAAGCAATGCGTGCCGTGAATGACAGCCGTGCATGAGCGCATGCTGAGATGGCAGAGCCCACAGCGGTCACGCTCGCACCGCATAACGCCGACCGTGCCCCGCGCATCAGCAGCGCAAAGGGTTCCCCGACCTTGGCTCATCATGAGGAAAACTGGCGGACAGGGCGGGATTCGAACCCGCGATAGAGTTGCCCCTATACACACTTTCCAGGCGTGCGCCTTCAGCCGCTCGGCCACCTGTCCGCAGCATGCGCCGGAGCGCACGCGAAACTCAAACTCAGATGCGCCAGGTTGCCTGGCGCTGTGCGCCTTCAGCCGCTCGGCCACCTGTCCGCAGCATGCACCGGAGCGCACGCGAAACTCAAACTCAGATGCGCCAGGTTGCCTGGCGCTGTGCGCCTTCAGCCGCTCGGCCACCTGTCCGCAGCATGCGCCGGAGCGCACGCGAAACTCAAACCACAACAGCATTCAGCTGACGTTTTGCGGCCACACATCTGAAGGTCATGCCGCACCGCCATGGCGCTATGACCGTACCTGCCGACAATTGCAAGCCTGACGGATCATTCCTCTCTGCAAAACTGTATCCGGATCAGAGCGCAATGCTGCCATGTGGCGTTGGGACTGCGCTTGTGGCGGGAACCCGGCTAAAACAAGTATGTCGGATCCGTTTGAAAGACAGCAATGCCCCAGACCTATGATCTCATCCTGCGCAGCGGCATCGTCGTCAACCATGATGGAACCGACCTGCGCGACATCGGCGTCATCGCCGGCCGCATCGCCGGGATTGGTGACTTGACACGCGCATCGGCCGGGCAGGTCGTGGATTGCCGGGGGCTGCATGTGCTGCCGGTTGTCATCGACACGCAGGTGCATTTCCGCGAGCCGGGTCTGACCCACAAGGAGGATCTCGAAACGGGCTCCCTAGCTGCCGTCATGGGCGGGGTTACAGGGGTGTTCGAGATGCCGAACACCAATCCGCTCACCACCACACCCGAGGCGCTGGCGGACAAGGTCAAGGCTGCCCACCACCGCATGCACTGCGACTTTGCCTTCTATGTCGGTGGCACACATGAGAATGCGCGCCATGTGGCGGAGCTTGAACAGCTGCCTGCTGCGGCGGGCATCAAGGTGTTCATGGGTTCATCCACGGGCGCGCTGCTGGTCGAGGATGATGCGGGAGTTGCCGACATCCTCAAGCGCACGCGTCGGCGGGCGGCTTTCCATTCCGAGGACGAGATGATGCTGCGTGAGCGCATGCACTTGCGCGTTCCCGGCGATCCTTCATCACATCCGGTCTGGCGCTCGGCTGAGGTGGCGCTGAACTGCACTAGGCGTCTTGTTGGCATCGCGAGGGCATGCGGCGCGCGAATCCATGTGCTGCACATCTCCACGGCCGACGAGATGGTCTTCCTGCGTGACCACAAGGATGTGGCGAGCGTGGAGGTGACGCCGCATCACCTGACTCTCAGCGCCCCTGACTGTTACACGCGGCTGGGTGCCTATGCCCAGATGAACCCGCCCGTGCGTGACGAGGCGCACCGCAAGGGCATCTGGAAAGGCGTCGTGTCGGGTGTTGCCGATATTCTGGGTTCTGACCACGCGCCCCACACCCGTGAAGAGAAGGAGCACGCCTACCCGGCCACCCATTCGGGCATGACCGGAGTGCAGACGCTGGTGCCGACCATGCTCAACCACGTCAACAACGGCATGATGAGCCTGGAGCGCTTTGTGGACATGACAAGCCATGGCCCGAACCGGCTGTTCGGCATGGCGCGCAAGGGCCGCATCGCGGTGGGCTATGACGCCGATTTCACGGTGGTGGACCTCAAGCGGCAGCGAACGATCAGCAATGACTGGATTGCGTCCAAATGCGGCTGGACGCCCTATGACGGCCTGACCGTGACCGGCTGGCCCATCGGCACGTTCGTGCGCGGGGCACAGGTGATGTGGGAAGGCGACCTCGTCACGCCGGGGACCGGCGAAGCGATCCGGTTTCAGGAAACGCTCCGCCCTCTGTGACAGCCGGACGCTACGCCGCCACTTTCTCTGCATGCTTCACATGCGGAATGTAAGGCACTGCCGGCGCGCCTTGCCACATCGTGTGAGCCGGGATCTGTTCGCCTTTCATGACCAGCGTCAGCGGCTCGATCCGGGCGAATTC
>JANMIB010000381.1:0-7557 GCA_031375605.1 Allobosea sp.
GGCGGGCGGGGCACCACCATCCAGTCACACCGGGCCGATGCCGACCACATCACGCCGGAACTCGAGATCAGGCCATCGCCAACCTGGCTGGCCTCGTTTTCGGGCGCGGCCCAGCGTGTGCGCTCGCTCGTCGGGCGCGCCCAGGTCGACAATCCTGCTCCCGGCCTTGTCGGCGTCATGATCGACGCTTTCAACATCACGCAGGACCGGATTTCACGCTCCCGCCTTGCAGGCGACCCACCTGATGCCATGATCTCGCCGCGGCTCGGAAAGATCGGGCTTTTCGATTTTCACCGGGCCGCCGAGAGCATCGAACAAGGCGAGATCGCAGCAGAGCGCATGCTCGACGACATCGCGCATGCGCTTGAAGCGGTGCCCCACCTGAGCAGGTAGCGCACCCCATCACGCCATGGCGATGTAATCGCGCATCGCCTTGGTTTCGGCCTCGATCTTCTCGATATGACGCTTCACCACGTCGCCGATCGAGATGATGCCGCTCAACCTGCCGTCGTGAACCACCGGCAGGTGGCGAAATTTGCCGGATGTCATCATTTCCATGGCAGCTTCGATGCCCATCGCCTCGTTGCAGGTTGTCACCTTGGCCGTCATGCGCCGCGACACCGGCTCGCTCAGGGCATCCGGCCCGGTCTCGGCCAGCGCCCGGACGATGTCGCGCTCCGACAGGATGCCCAGCACGGCCCCGTCTGCCCCTGTCACGACTGCGGCACCGATGCGCCGTTCCGCCAGCACATGCGCGGCCTCCGCCAGCGTGCGATGCGGCTGTATGGTTTGAACCTCGTGACCTTTTTCTGCCAGAATACGACCAACGCTCATGTCCGTTCCTCCAGATGATCCGACACCGCCCGGCTGATGTTCCGCCGAATGTGATCCGGTCCAGATCCCAACCACAGTCTGCTCCCAAAGTCGTAGGAGCCGCAAGTGGCGAAAGTATGCGGATCGGCTCTGGTCAAGCCCGCGTCTGGTCAGGCCCGCGTCGTCTTGCTGTCCAGCAGCGGAAACAACATCAGTCCTGCCACAAAACCGCCGATATGGGCTTCCCAGGCCACGCTTGTATCATCGTCCCCGAACGGCACGACGGCAGCGCCGAACAGCCAGTTTGTGACAAACCACAAGATGACGAAGGTCATCGCCTGACGGTTCTGCACCATTCCGGCCAGCGAGAGCGCAGGCAAGGCACGCACCCGCGCGTCATCACCCATCATGTCGATGCGAAGCCCTTGCGAAAACACGAAACGGGCCGCAGCGCCTGTTGCTGCTGACACGCCCGCGGATGCGCCAACCATGGGTGCAACATCACTCGGGTGCATGAAGATGTGAAGCATCGCACCGGCGATGGTTCCGGCTGCCAGCAGCAGCAGAAATGGCATGTTTCCGATCCGGCGCGCCAGCGGGCTGCCGAACACCGCCAGCCACAGGCAGTTCATGGCGATATGCGCCGTGCCGGAATGGAGCAGCCCATATGTCAGCAGGCTCCACCAGCGCGGCCCGCCGCCGTCGAGGAAGAAACGCGCCACCGCCATGCGTTCACCAGCCTGGACCTGTGTCAGGCCAGTCACATTGTCCTGCAGAATTCGGGTCTGGTCCGTCCAGCCCAGATCAAGTGCAAAACGGGCCGGCACAACGGCAAGCTCCGCCATGACTCTGAGGTCAGTCTCGAAACCGAGCGCCAGTCGGCCCAGGTGAACAGCGACAAGAGCGCCGATCAGCACGACCAGGATAAAAGGCAGATTGAAAACAGGCTCGCGGCCAGTTTTAGCGGGCTCAAGCGGCGGCGCGGGCTGCAGGTTCTCGGGCGTTGTCATGGCAGCACGATTGCCGATGCCTGCAGATAGGGCAAGCCAGCACGCAAAGCATGGATCCTTGCAATCCAAAAAAAGGGGAGGCTTGCGTCACCGCAACCTCCCCGTCTGGCCATGGCCCTGACCGGATGGGTCTCGAAGCCGAGCCCGGTCATGTCCTTGCCGATGTCAGTCCAGCAGGCATGTGCAAGTGAGTGATCTCGCGTTGCCAGCAATTCCGTGTGTGACTTTTGTTCCCATAGGCGCCGCATCAAGGCAAACTCAACCCTTTGTTAAGGTTAACAAAGGGTTGACGCCCGCCCTCTCCCGAAACGGCATAAGCATCGCTCTTGGCCCTGACACAGACGGAACATGCTGAAGCTGATGTGCCAGAGCGGCGCAGAACTGGTGTGTTGCGGGACTGGCTGATGAACTGGCGACTTGATTGAGAACCGCATGAAGACCTCGAACACACAAGCCATCTTTGCCTATTGGGACCGTCTGCGCGGCGCACGTTCTGCGCCTGAACGAGGCGAAATCGAGCCAGGTGCCGTGCGCCATGCCCTGCTTGACACCTTCATTCTGGAAAACGGCACGGAAGGCCTGACGATCCGCCTTGCGGGAACACGGATGTGCGCCCTGTTCGGCGGCGAGCTGAAAGACAGACCCTTCACATCGCTGTGGCCAGATGCGCCGACACGCGTGGAGCTTTCGCGCATGATCGATGCCGTGATGGATGAATGCGCGGGTGCGGTGACGGGACTTGGCGTCGAGACGGCAAGCGGCAAACTGGCCGATCTTGAACTCCTGGTCCTGCCTTTGCGCCATGGCGGCAAGACCCACGCGCGGGTGCTCGGGGCGCTGACGCCTGTCGAGGTGCCGCAATGGCTCGGCTTTGAGCCCATCACCAGGATTGAGGTGCGCTCCATGCGAATCATCTGGCCATCGGGCCTGCCACGCACGCAAACAGCGCCCCCTGCAGGGCCGACAGAACGCAGGGCGCGTTTCACGCTGGTTGCCGGAGGGCGCGCATAGAGCATTGCGCACAAAAGCATGCCCTTGCGAAGGCGAGGGTGGGCCCCGAGTTTTGTGAGGACGCAATGCTATGAGTAATGATGATACTGCCCGGATGTCGTCCGAAACGTCAGTATTTTACTGATCATCCGCAAGATTATTGAATTGTGGCGCAATCGCCGCAATCGGTAAGGCCGAATTAACCAGCTGGTCGCTACGTTAATATCATCAAGAATGATGAAAGCCTCATGAGCGCAACGGCCCCAACCCTCGCATCGCGACCGATTGAACGCAGACGGCATTCACGTGTCAAGGTTGCGCTGCTTGGCCGCTACATGCTCGGCAATCGCAGCGAGTATCCTTGCCAGAGCATCGATATGTCGGTCGGTGGCCTGTTGCTGACAGCTCCTGTCAAAGGTGCCATCGGTGAGCGCATCATCGTCTACCTCGAACATCTGGGCCGGATCGAGGGTGATATCTTGCGCCTGACCCGTGATGGCTTTGCGATGTCGGTCATCGCCACCACCCGCAAGCGCGAGAAACTCGCCTCGCAGCTGACCTGGCTGGCCAACAGAAGCGCGCTTGGCCTGCCTGAAGATCGCCGCCATGACCGGATCCAGCCCCGGCTGTCCCGCATCAGCCTCACGCTCTCCGATGGTTCGCAACATCCGGTCAAGCTCCTGGACATGTCATTGTCAGGCGCAGCTTTCAGCGCTGATGTGAAGCTGATGATCACGGACGTGATCACGCTGGGCAAGACGCAAGCCAAGGTCATGCGGAAGTTCGAGGGCGGCTACGCTGTCGAGTTCAGGCAAGCCTTCAATGTCGACGGCATCGAACATATCGATCTGTAAGCCGGGCGGAGCAGGCAGCTACCCGCCGGGCGGAGCAGGCAGCTACCCGCCGGGCGGAGCAGGCCGTGATCAGCCAACCGGGCGGAGCAGGCCGTGATCAACCTGCCGGGCGGAGCAGGCCATGATCGGTCTACCGGGCGGAGCAGCTCGCAATCGGTTCAGCGCCCGCCGCTGATGTCGACGATGGCGCCGGTGGTATAGCTCGACGCCTCCGAGAGCAGGAACAGCACAGTGCGCGCAATTTCATCCGGCAGCCCTATGCGCTGCATCGGTATGTTCGGCCTGATCCGCTCGATGCGACCGACATCGCCCGTGCTGCGCTCGTGAATGTCCGTCAGCACCATGCCCGGTGACACGGCATTGACCCTGATGCCCTCCAGCGCGACCTCTTTCGCAAGCCCGAGTGTGAAGGCGTCGATGGCGCCCTTCGAGGCCGCATACCAGACAAACTCGCCCGGACTGCCGATCCGTGCCGCGACCGACGAGATGTTGACGATTGATCCCCCTGCCCCGCCATGGCGGGTCGTCATCATGCGCACGGCCTCACGGGCCACCAGCATCGCACCGGTGACATTCAGCGCGATGCAATCGCTGATCACTGAGGCCTCCGTGCTGTCCAGCCTGCCTGAGCGCCCGGTGATGCCGGCATTGTTGACCAGATGCGTGACAGGGCCAAGATTGCGCTTCACCACCTCGAACAGGCGGATGATGTCATCCTCCTGCGCCATGTCACCTGCGACTGTGATCACGCGGCGGCCTGTCGCAGCGATGATGGAAGCTGCAAGCTGCTGCGCGTCTTCAGTGCCGGAGCGGTAGTTGATGGCGACATCATGCCCATCACTGGCAGCGAGCCTGGCGCAGGCCGCGCCGATGCCACGGCTGCCGCCGGTGATGAGAACGATACCTGCCTTTTGTATGTCAGCCATGAAATATGCCTTCGAATGATGTCAGGGCCATCTGGCCATGTCCGCTAGGACTGATCAAGAGCATCACCGGTGGTACCAATCAAGGACATACATCTTGTCAGGCATCTGAACAGAATACCGACAATTTGAGCAACCGCACTGAAACGCCGTTCACGCTGCCATGAGACAGCCATCCCGGATGCGGCAGATACATAAAATGCGAGGTATTTCAGTCAGCTGATCACGCCAGCTCCCATGCGATCTCCAAACCCGTGGACAGGGACTGGAGAGATCACATGCCAAAGAAGCATGGAACTGCCAAGGGTTTGATCAAGGCTGCTGCGGCGCTGGCAATCATCATCGCAACAGGCGCGGGTGCGGCAGCGCAGACGACGAGACAGGCTGGAACACTGGCCAGCGCAACAACAAGCAGCATGACGACCGGCGCAATTCCGCCCGTGGGCAGCCTGGATGTGGCCCGCACAGGCGACACCCGCCCTCCGATCGGCTGGGTGCAGTTCTGCGGTACCAGGGCCTATGCGGCCGAATGTGCCGTCGATCCTTCAGAGCCCGAGAAGGTCGAACTGACGCCAAGGCTCTGGCGCACCGTCACCGCGCTGAACATCCGCGTCAACAAGGAGATCGACCCGATCACCGACATGGACCACTGGGGCGTTGTCGAGCGCTGGGACATGGCCGAAGACGGCAAGGGCGATTGCGAGGAATACGTCAACATCAAGCGCAAGCGGCTGGTCGAGGCAGGCATTGCCCGCCGTGCACTGCGCGTTGTCGTGGTCATCGACGAGGAAAACGCCGGTCATGCCGTGCTGATGCTGCGCACGGACAAGGGTGATTTCATCCTCGACAACAAGCGCAACGCCGTCCTCGCCTGGCACCAGACGGGATATGTCTATGTCAAGCGCGAGAGCCAGGACAAGATCGGCTGGGTCGCGCTGGGCGGTGCGACGGGGCCACAGGTCGCTTCACGCTGAATTTCGAGATTGCGAGGCCCGGCCACGTCCCACCCACCGTCCCGGCCGGGCTTTGCAAAACTGGGGTCCGGTGTCGCAAGACATCGGACCCTTTTTTCATGCCCGCAGGCCGGCCCGCATCAATCATCGGCAGGCGCCCCACCGCGCGTTCGCTTGATCGCTCCGCGCTTGACCTTGCTGTCCACCCGCCGGACCTTCGACGCCCTTGTGGGCCGCGTCGCGATCCGCGGCTTGGGACGGATCGACGCTTCCTTCAGCAGCGCCACCAGCCGGGCCAGCGCATCCTCGCGGTTCTGAAGCTGCGTGCGGAAACTCTCCGCCACGATGATGATCTCGCCATCCAACGTCAGCCTGCGGCCCGCCAGCAGAACCAGCCGCGCGCGCATGTCATCAGGCATGCCCACCAGCTTGTCGATGGGACAGCGCAACTGCACGGCGGTGGAGACCTTGTTGACGTTCTGTCCGCCCGGCCCGGACGACCGCACGAAGCTCTCCGACAGATCGGCCGGGTCCAGCGTCAGGTATCGGGTGATCTTGATCATGAATCCCCGCCTAGCATACTCCGCCCCTCTTGCGACAGGCGCTGATTTGCGCTTTGGCAATCGGGACGCAATCGCCCTCCCCGGAGCCTAGACCACATGGCAAACGCCTCAAGCCCCAAAGCCTTTCCCGTCTCGTGGGACCAGTTCCACCGCGATGCCCGCGCACTGGCCTGGCGGCTGGCCGATGCCGGCCCGTTCGAGGCCATTGTCTGCATCACCCGCGGCGGGCTGGTGCCGGCGGCCATCGTCTGCCGGGAGCTTGGTCTGCGCGTCATCGAGACCATCGGCATCGCCAGCTATCACGACTACCAGAACCAGTCCGAACTCAAGATCGTCAAGGATATCGCCCCCACCATCCGCGCCATCGGAGACGGCATGGGCAAGGGCGTGCTTGTGCTGGACGACCTCGTCGACACCGGCAAGACCGCCCGCGTGGTCCGCGACATGCTACCCAACGCCCACATCGCTACGGTCTACGCCAAGCCCGAAGGCCGCCCCCTGGTCGACACCTTCATCACCGAAGTCAGCCAGGACACCTGGATATATTTTCCGTGGGACATGGGGCTGAGTTATGTCGAGCCGATCGCGAAAGAAACCAAAGGGTGAGAGCACGATCGGTAAAGCTGATTGAAAGGTCCGGTGGACCTTTCAAAGGGGCCGAACACACGAGCCGAACGAAGGGCCGGAATGACGGGTGGCGACGGGCCGTAGGGCTCGGAATAGGAAAAATCGGCAAAACGGTATGCGAACCGCTCTCGAACAAACATCTATGCAAATAATACAGCCATCGTATTGACATATTTTTATCTGATAATGACGTAGAGTTAGATATTTATAATTTCAATTATCGATTCTTTAATTGATTAAATCAATGAAGGAGATATTTGTCATGCGTCCTATTGTTAAATTTTTGAGCTTTATAGGTGCCATTTCGTGTATCAGTGGCTACGCTTTTGCGCTTCCACAACAAGTTCCCAATTGCACGGATATAAGCAGACCAGAATTATGCGCACCAGGAACAAACGTGCCAGTGATAGAACGGCCTGCCAAAGATGATCGTCGGATACCGATAGAGCCAAATACGATCGAACGTGGGATTGACAGACCGGGATCGGATTTTCGCAGTTTCAATCTGACCACTTCTGATCCGAGAGTGTGTCAATCTGCATGTCGCAACGATAAAAAATGCGCGGCTTGGACCTATGTGCGGGCAGGCATACAGGGCTCCACACCGCGATGCTGGTTAAAGACGGCAACGCCAGCGCCACGCAAGAGTGATTGCTGCACGTCTGGTGAGATTAACCGCCGATAAATCCGCACTACAATACGAAGTGATAGTACATTCGATACCATCGCTCCTACCGTCATGGGGGGGGGTGTACCCGCCAAACACGGGTTGAGATACCGCCCGAATCTCCGTATAATGGTGGGGGGGGGCCGACCGGGTCGGC
>JANMIB010000395.1:0-2144 GCA_031375605.1 Allobosea sp.
CGACGACATCCTCATCGGCGACGTGCGCGCCAACCGGCTTGAAGGCGGCGCGGGCAACGACACTCTCGATGGCGGCAATGGCATTGATGTCCTGATGGGCGGGGCTGGCGACGACATCCTCATCGGCGGCGGCGGCCAGGATTTCCTGACCGGCGGCAGCGGCGCGGACACCTTCACCTTCTCAGGCCGCGCCAGCTATGGTGACCGCATCCAGGATTTTGAAAGCGGCGTGGACAAGCTTGCCTTCACCAGGGCAGACCTGATGATCTCGTCCAACGCACCGGTTTCGCTGGTGTCGGGCCAGACAGCCGTTCCCCAGGGCACGGGTTCCACCTTCCTGTTCAACACGACGACGGGGCAGCTCTCGTTCGACGCGGACGGGGCCGGGCGGGCAAGCGCAGCCGTGATCGTTGCGATCATTGAACCTTCAGCGCGCGTGGTGCTCTCAGACTTCCTGATCGGATAAGCAACATCGCGCACAAGGCAGCTCCCGGCTTTGTGCGCGACAACATCAAAAAGAGTCGAGCTGGTTCTGGCGTCGCAAAGACACACGCATCAGCCCCGTTTCCAGCGCTGCAAGCGCGCCAGGTGCACTTCGTAGCCCAGGTCAACAACAAGGAGGAGGCCCGTGACCAGCATCGCGCCTTGCAGGACATAGGCGGTGTTGTTGCCGTTAAGCCCGATGATGATGGGCGAGCCGAGCGACACAGCCCCGACGGTCGAGGCAATGGCCGCGGTGCTGATGTTGATGGTGACGGACGTGCGGATGCCCGCCAGAATGACAGGGGCCGCCAGCGGCAACTCTGTTTTCAGCAGGAGATCGCGCGGGGTCATGCCGAGCCCCTCCCCTGCCTGCCGGGCGGAGGCCGGTACGCCATCAAGGCCGGTGATGGTGTTTTCACAGATCGGCAGGATGCCATACAGCACCAGCGCCGCGAAGGCAGGCCAGAAACCAAAGCCGATCACCGGCACCGACAGGGCCAGAACGGCAACGGGGGGAAACGTCTGTCCCATGGCGCTCAGGATTTCAGCCAGCTTGCGAAACTCGGCGCCTGTAGGGCGCGTCACGAAAATGCCGACACCCACGCCGATCACCACGGCACAGGCGCTAGAGGCCGCGACCAGGCCCATATGCGCCAGCAGCAACTGAAGAAAATCATGCTGCTGATACAAGGGCCGCTCAAGCTGCGGAAACAGCCAGGCAAAGACCGCACGGCTGAACGGCAGCGCTGCCAGCAGCAGGCCGAAGGCGCAAAGCGCCAAAAGAAAGCGGCTCACGGCTCTGTCTGGCTTCAGCGCAGCATCGGTCGTGCCTGCCGCCCTCATGAGACAATATCCGGCAGATGCAACGTGCCGATCACCTTTCCGCTGCGGTCGATGACCGACAGCCGATCCTGTTTCAGCGCCAGCAGCCGTGACAGCGCATTGCGCAGGTTGTCAGTGGCGCTGATTGTTTCGCTGCCATCGCTGCTGATCTCGCCCTGGCGCATGTGGTCACCCACCTGTTCGACCAGCAGCAGTTTGAGGCCGTAATCATCCTTGCCGAGGAACTCACGGACAAATTCGTTGGCGGGCGTATTCAGGAGTTCGCGCGGTGATGCCGCCTGCACGATCTCGCCCTTGTCGAGCACGACGATCCGCGTGGCGAGTTTCAGGGCTTCGTCCATGTCGTGCGTGACAAACACGATCGTCTTGCCGGTTTCACCGTGGATGCGTTTGATCTCGGTCTGCAATCCATCCCGTGTGATCGGGTCCAGCGCGCCGAAGGGCTCATCCATCAAGAGGACATCCGGGTCAGCGGCCAGGGCACGCGCCACGCCGATGCGCTGCTGCTGTCCGCCCGAAAGCTGGTGCGGATAGGCCTTGCGAAAGCGCGAGGCATCCATGTCGAGCAGCTTGAGAAGATCGCCGATGCGCTGGTCGATCCGTGCCTCGTCCCATCCCAGCAGGCGCGGCACAGTGGCAATGTTGTCCTCGATCGTCCAGTGCGGAAATAGGCCGACGGACTGGATCGCATAACCCATGCGGCGGCGGATGATTTCGGGCCTGAAGCTGCGGATTTCCGCGCCTGCGAACCGGATTTCGCCCGATGTGTGCTCCACAAGCCGGTTGATCATCTTGAGGATGGTCGACTTGCCAGATCC
>JANMIB010000295.1:0-2214 GCA_031375605.1 Allobosea sp.
TGAAGCGCGCTGCCTACTGCCAAACCTATTCACCCTTCACCCCTGCCTTCACCAACTTGTAGGTGATGGAATCCACGAGCGCCTGGAATGAGGCATCAATGATGTTGGCGCTGACGCCCACAGTGGTCCAGCGCTCGCTCTCATCGGCTGAGTCGATCAGCACGCGTGTGACGGCATCCGTGCCACCCTGGAAGATGCGCACCTTGTAATCGACCAGCTTCAGGTGCTTGATCACGTCCTGAAAACGGCCCAGATCCTTGCGCAGCGCCTTGTCGAGCGCATTCACCGGGCCGTTGCCCTCCGCCACCGACATCCGGGTCTGGCCGCCGATCTTCACCTTCACGATGGCTTCGGAGAACGTCACGAGTTCGCCGACCGCATTGTAGCGCCGCTCGACATTGACCTTGAAGCGCTCGACCTCGAAAAAGTTCGGCACCTGCCCCATCACCCGCTTGGCGAGCAGGAAGAACGATGCGTCCGCGCCCTCGAAGGCATAGCCCTGTGCTTCCTTTTCCTTCACCTCGGAGAGAACGCGCGTCAGGCGCGGGTCGGCCTTGTCGATGGTGATGCCGATGCGCTCCAGCTCCGACATCAGATTTGATTTGCCGGCCTGGTCAGAGACCAGAACCCGGCGCACATTGCCCACGCTGTCCGGCACTATATGCTCATAGGTGCGCGGGTCTTTCAGCACAGCGGAGGCATGGATGCCGGCCTTGGTCGCGAAAGCCGACACGCCCACGAAAGGCGCATGCTTGTTGGGCGAGCGATTCAGGATTTCGTCCAGTTGCCGTGATGCCTTGGTCAGTTCACCAAGCCGCGCGTCATCGACGCCGATCTCGTAGCGCTGCCGCAAACCATCCTTGAGCTTCAGTGCGCCGATCAGCGTGACGAGATTGGCATTGCCGCAGCGCTCGCCAAGCCCGTTCAGCGTGCCCTGGATCTGCCGCGCTCCCGCTTCCACCGCCGCCAGTGAATTGGCCACCGCGCAGCCGCAATCATCATGGGCATGGATGCCCAGATGGCTGCCCGGCACCACCTGTGCCGCCTGTGTGACGATGGCCGTGATCTCATCCGGCAGCGTGCCGCCATTGGTGTCGCACAGCACGACCCAGCGCGCCCCGGCTTCGTATGCGATGCGGGCACAGGCCAGCGCATAATCGGGATTTGCCTTGAACCCGTCGAAGAAATGCTCGCAATCGACAATGGCTTCCCGGCCCGCCGCAACGGCGGCCTTGACGCTGTCGGCGATGCTGGCAAGATTTTCTTCGTTCGTCGTCTCCAGCGCCACGCGCACATGGTAGTCCCAGGTCTTTGCAACAAAGACGATGGTGTCGGCGCTGGAATCCAGCAGGCCCGCGATGCCTGGATCATTCGAGGCAGACCGGCCGGGGCGGCGTGTCATGCCAAAGGCGCAGAACCTCGCTGATTTGGTTGCTTTTTCCTTGAAGAACGCCGTGTCGAGCGGATTTGCCCCCGGATAACCGCCTTCGACATAGTCAATGCCAAGCCCGTCGAGCAGCGCCGCAATCGTGCGTTTGTCATGCAGCGAGAAGTCGACACCCGTGGTCTGTGCGCCATCACGCAGAGTGGTGTCGAACAGATAGACACGGGCAGGAGCCGCGCCGGTCACGCCTCGTCTCCGTTCACCAGCGGCTTTTCCATCACCATGCTGGCCATCCATTCATCGCCGATGCTCAAGGTGGCGCGGCGCACGGCGACATAGCCCAGCTTCTCGAAAAACGGCAGCGCATTGTCCGTGACCGAGGCGGCAAGCTTGGCAGCGCCGCGCGCCTGCGCCAGCCGCTCCAGCGCATCAACCAGATGCCGCCCCACGCCCATGAACGCCATGTCTGGATGCACATGCACGTTCTCGATCATGGCGTTGTCGCGCATCGCGGCAAAGCCGACCGGTTCGCCGTCCTCCTCCGCCACCAGCGTCAGGCAGGCGCCAAGATGCTTGGCCCATGTCTCCGCATGCTCCGCCTTGGCCGCCCACATGGCGCGCTGGTCATCGTTGTAGGCCTGTGACGCCAGCTCCTCGATGGAGGCCTGGAACAGGATGCCGAGATCGGGAAAATCGGCAGGCAAGGCGGGGCGAAGGGCATAACTCATGGCTTGTTCTCGTTGACTGGTTTGGCCTCGTTGACGGGGCGGACCTCGTTGATGGGTTTTGGCCCCTGATGATGCGTGCCGGCAGGCCGCCAGCTGGAGCTG
>JANMIB010000030.1:0-4360 GCA_031375605.1 Allobosea sp.
ACCGTGATGCTGGGCGGGCGCGGCTGGGCAGATGTCTGGCCCGAAGTTTGGCCCGAAGTCTGGCCCGAAGTCTGGGCAACAGCGCCTGACGCCGCAAAGGAGCCGATGAGGATGAGGCTGGCAAGGACGGAGCCGGAGGATCGGAAAGGGGAACGCACGTCAGGTCTCCGGTGTGTTGTCGGCCATCAAGGGTGAAGGCGGCTGGATCAGAAGCGAAGGAAACTGTCCGGCACAGGCGAGCCTGAAAACATCATTGAGATAGGTGACATGCGGCGCCGGATTGAAATCAGCCTCGCGAGCGCGGCGGGCAAGAAGCCCGTCTGCCATGCACAGCATGAGTTCGACCAGGCCACTGACATCAAGGCGGGCATCTGCCGTTCCCGCTGCCTTAAAGTGATCCACGAACCCGCCGATCCAGCGCCGGATGTCGTTCTCGAATTCGAGACTGATGGCGGCAATTTTCGGGTTACGCGCAGCCTCGGCCCACAGGTCGAGCGCGAACACGGCTTTCTCGCGCGGCTCGTTCACTAAGTGATGCTGGCCGATGGCCAGGAACACGGCGAACGGATCGGGTGAGGTGGTCAGCGCTGAAAACGAACGGGCGAGATCGGCGCGGTCTCTCTCGCACAATCCGGACACGATCACGTCCTTGGAGGCAAAATAGCGGTAGATGTTGCCGGCACTCATCCCCGCCTCCGCCGCCACATCCTGCATGGTGGCGCGGTGGAACCCTGATCGCACAAAGCAGCGGTGCGCCGCATCAAGGATGCGTGTCCGGTGGTCTGGAAGGATTGTCGCGTGTTGGTTCATGTTGTGAATGATGTGAAACCCGGTGGTCAAATCGAAATGGGCTTAGAAGTGATGGGAATGAACGTTCATTCTCTCTACGCATGCCAAAAGTGGCTGGATCATGTCGGAGCATGTGGGTTGTGCTTGCCCCGGCCCGCTCTGCGGGGTTTCACCCCTGCTGCTCACTCTGCGGGGTTGGCCCACGCAGCACGACATGGCACAAGCCAGTTCTGCCGAGGAGTTTCTCATGACCATCCAGCCTCCCACCATGCGCCAGATCATCTTCGAGGGTATGGGCGGCCCTGATGTGATCCGCATCGCCGATGCAGCCATTCCGGCACCCGGACCTGGCCAAGTGCTGATCGAGGTCGCCGCGGCAGGCGTCAAACGGCCAGATTGCCTGCAGCGCGCAGGCGGCTATCCGCCACCGCCAGGCGCCACCACAATACCTGGGCTCGAGGTGGCCGGCCATGTGACCGGCGTGGGTGAGGGCGTCACCTGGCCTGTCCTTGGCGAGCAGGTCTGCGCGCTGGTGATCAGCGGCGGCTATGCCGAATTCTGCGTGGCGGAAGCTGCCCATTGTCTTGCCGTTCCCGCGCCGCTGACGCTGATCGAGGCAGCAGGCCTGCCAGAAACCTTCTTTACTGTGTTCGACAACGTCTTCACGCGCGGCAGGCTGAAGCGAGGGGAGACATTGCTTGTCCATGGCGGCTCCAGCGGCATCGGCTCCACCGCCATCCAGATGGCGCGCGAGATGGGTGCGCATGTGATCACGACGGCGGGCTCTGATGAGAAATGTGCCTTCTGCCTGGGGCTTGGGGCGCAAGCTGCGATCAACTACCGCGAGGCTGATTTTGTCGCGGAGATCAGACGCCTGACAGATGGCAGGGGTGTCGATGTCGTGCTGGACATGGTTGGCGGTGATTATCTCCAGAAGAATGTGTCCTGCCTGGCGCTCGAAGGCCGCCTTGTGCAGATCGCCTTTCTGAAGTCCGGCAAGGTGGAGTTCGATTTCCGCCCGATGATGATGAAGCGGCTCACCTTGTGCGGTTCCACCTTGCGCCCGCGCAACGTCGCCCAGAAGGCCGAGATCGCCGTCGCCCTCAAGCGCGATGTCTGGCCCATGCTCGGCGCAGGCAAGCTCAAGCCGATCATTCACGCCACGTTCCCGCTGGATCAGGCGCAAGCGGCGCATGAACTGATGGAATCAAGCGCCCACATGGGCAAGATCATGCTGCTGCCGGGCAAGCAGGCCTGATCCGGGCTTGCGGAGAGCTTGCCGCAGATGATGTTCGTGGCAACCGAGGACTGGCTGTTCGCGGCGCGGAACCTGCCGCTGGTGCGGGCCGCGCGTGAACTTGGCCTTGAACCTGTGGTCGTGGCCCGTGACCATGGCCATCGCCACGCGATCGAGGGGGCAGGCGCGCGCTTCATGCCGCTGGACTGGCCCCGGCAGGGCCGATCACCTGCCGCACTCTGGCACCAGATCGAGGCGCTCAAGCGGGTCATGCTGTCCCAACGCCCGCCGATTGTTCAGTTCCAGGGCATGCGCGCGGCTGTGTCGGGGCTTTGCGCCGCGCGGCTTGCCGGCATCCCGCGCACAATCGCGGCATTCAGCGGTGTTGGCCATGCCGTCGCCCAGGCTGGTGTGGCTGGTGACATCATGCGCACCATGCTGCGCGCTGCTGCGGCCATCAGCTTGAAGGGCGGCCCGGTTCAGGCCGTATTCGACAACCCGGATGATCCGCAACTGATGGGTCTGGACCCTGCAAACTCTCCCCATGTCCATGTCATGCCCGGCCAGGGGGTTGATCCGCTCGTCCACATGCCGGAGCCGATGCCATGGGCACCGCCTCTCAAGCTGGTTTTCGGCTCGCCGCTGCTCTGGGCGAACGGGCCGGACCTCGCGGTCCAAGCCGTCGGCAAGGCGCGGGCCCAGGGCGCCGATGTCAGCCTGTCGCTGATCGGGGCTGCGCATGCACAAGGCAAGCACGCTGTGCCGCCCAAAACCCTCCATGGCTGGAGCCGCCTGCCTGGTGTGAGCTGGTTCGGGCCGACGCCGGATCTTGCCCAGGTCTGGCGGCAACATCATGTGCTGATCCTGCCTTCGCGCGGGGGAGACGGTTTGCCGCCCATCCTGGCGCATGCGGCGTCCGCAGCCCGTCCCGTCATCACAAGTGATGCCGGCGGCTGCGGCTCGTTCGTCAGGGACGGCATCGACGGGCGCGTGGTCGCGGCGGGGGACGTGACCAGCCTGACCGAGGCGATCATGCTGATGGCACGCGCGCCGGGACTGGTCGAACGGATGGGGCGAGCCGGGCGCGAGAAGGTGCTTGAAGGCTACACCGAGCGCAAGGTGATGGAAGGCTTCAAGGCGCTGTGGCGGCAGATGCTGACCGTGGACAATGCCGCATGATCAGGCAGCCCGCAAAAAGCCCCGAGCCTGACAGCCCCGAGCCTGACAGCCCCGAGCCTGGCCGCCCCACGATCGTGCGCGACCGCGAACTGTTCGTTCTGGCGCACACGCTGTTGCTGCCGGTGGCCCATGTGCCCCAGATCAGCCTGCATGTTGCCGATGAAGCGACGGCGCTCTGGCAGAAAACCGAGGATGAACTCGGCGAGATCGGGTTGCCGCCGCCATTCTGGGCCTTTGCCTGGGCTGGCGGTCAGGCTCTTGCCCGCTATGTGCTGGACCATCCAGATCTGGTGCGGGGCAAACGCGTGCTGGATTTCGCCTCTGGCTCCGGGCTGGTGGCGATTGCAGCGGCAAAAGCCGGTGCCGCGCATGTCGAGGCCGCTGACATCGATGGTTTCGCATTGGCAGCGTTGGCTCTGAATGGAAGGGCGAATGGCGTGCTGATCCATCCGCTGCATGATGACCAGATCGGCCATGACGATGGCTGGTCGGTCGTTCTGGCTGGTGACATCTGCTATGAACGCGAACTGGCGGCACGTGTGATCAGCTGGCTTGGAGCGCTGGCGCAGCGTGGTGCGACCGTGCTGATCGGTGATCCGGGCCGTGCCTATCTGCCCAAACAGCACCTTGAGCTTCTGATGAGTTATGAGGTGCCTGTCACGCGCGAGCTCGAAGACCTCGACATCAAGCGCACCAGCGTCTGGCAGCTCAAAGGCTAGATCATCATAAGATAGAGCATTGCGTCCTCACAAAATCCGGTGCCCACCCTCGCCGTCGCAAGGGCATGCTTTTGTGCGCAATGCTCTAACCGCTTTCACCCGAACTCCTTGCGCAGGTCGATGGTGGCGCGCTTGCCGATGTCATCGAAATGGGCGGCCAGCCATTTGCGGGCGGCGGCGCGGCCTGCCTTCTTCAGCATCTGGAAGAAATCCCATTTTGCCGTGAGCTTGGATGAGGCGTCGATGTCTTTCAGGGACTCGCTCAGGGCGATGCGGTGCATCAGGATTTTCTTGTAGTCCTTGTCCGAAATCTTGCCACCCTCGATCAGGCGGGTGACGAAATCGATGGCGCGCATCTCGCGCAGCAAGGTGGCGTTGAAGGTGATCTCGTTGAGACGGTTCTGGATGTCGACCGGTGTCTTCGGCGTGCCCTTGC
>JANMIB010000068.1:0-9750 GCA_031375605.1 Allobosea sp.
CGACTTTTCGGCAGCACGGACGGCCAGCAAATCCCTGCTTGAGCGCACCACAGAGCCCAGCTCCACCCGCTCCTGGTCGATGGCCATCATGCCGCTTTCGATCTTTGACATGTCGAGAATGGCATTGACGACCTCCAGCAGATGCTGGCCTGAACCGTTGATGATCCGTGCATATTCATCGCGGCGCGGGTCGACGGCTGGCAAAAAGCCGGGCTGGACCAGCAACTCGGAAAAACCGATGATCGCATTGAGCGGCGTCCGCAGCTCATGGCTCATGGTCGCGAGAAACTGGCTCTTGCTGCTGGCGATGCGCTCGGCTTCCAGCCGCGCCACTTCGCGCAATTCATCAGCCGCCTCGCGCTCTGTCACATCCCGAAGCGCGATGACGATGGCGTCCTCGCCCGATTTCGGGCCGACCCGCCGCGCTGACAATTCGAACAGCCTGACCACTTGCTCGCCGTTCAGCTCGGCACTGATCCTGATCATTCCATGACCGTACCCGTCACCGGAGTGGGCATCTGACAACGCTTTCAGGAAGGCAGGCCTGTCACCGATGTTGACGCGGGACAACAGGACCGTCTCGCTGAACTGCCTGCGGTCAAGCCCCAGCTGCAGATGTGCGGCGGCATTGGCAAACGAGATCTCCCCGCCTGCCTCGCGCCATAGAACGACATCGCCCACGGTATCGAGTGCCGCTGTCGCCCTGGCCTGGGAGCGAATGTGCGATGAGGCGTGGCGTTCGCCGCGGCTGACCAGCATGGATGATATGACCATTGCATAAGCCACCATCACGATTGCGACATTCTGGCTCGACACGGACAAGCCGCCTGTAGTCATGCCGCCTGCATTGGCCGGAACAATATCCGATACCAGGCCTATCAATCCTGTTGCACAAACACATGCGATGCAGGCGGTGTAAAAGACCTTGCGCGAGCCTGACAGCGCCGTATCAAGCACCACGAGTGCGAACAGAGCCAGCACAGGGGAGGCTAGGCCGCCAGACTGCAGGGCCAGAGCACAGATAGCGCCACTGAGCAGAGCCGATGACAGCGCATAGCCCTGCGCGATGCGCCCGGTCCGCGCAACTAGGACTGCTGGGAGCAAGAGGAGCGCGACAGCCGCAAATGCCGTCAATGCGAACGATGACAGCCCAGGCTGGAGGAGCAGGTAGACAGGAAGGGTTGCGCAGCCACAACATGCGACCAGAATGCGGATGCCGATGAAGCGCGCATGCACATCACGCAGGCGACGATCACGCCGCGCATCTGCATGGACGAGCTTGTCCATGACGTTGCCAAGCACTTGGCCAAGAACATGGTCGCTTCCAGACATCTGGTCGCTTCCCAAATCCTGTGGGGTTGACGCTGGTTGCAACACGCTACTCCCGCTGTGCCCTGAACGGCACATGCCTTGATTGATGCGTATTGTCGGCACCGGTCTTTAAGCGAACGCTAAAGCCGCCGGGACAAAAGCCCGCTCCGAAACGGGTTATTCTTGAATATATCAACCTTATCAAGATATTAGAGAATATCAGGGGCCTGGAATTCTTTGCTCCGGATTTGCGTTCAGGGTGAACAGAAGCTGAAGAAAAAGGTTTGCATCCGACATATGGCCTGAACCGCCGGTTCAAGCCGGCATGCTATGACGATGTGAAGGCAAGGCATGTGTGTTCCCGGTGCATTTGCAGCAGGAACCGCCTGGACTGCAGGGGAGCAGGCATGATCGGATTTGCACGCAATGCCATCGTCATCGGCATGATGGCCTATTTCTCGCCTGTTCACGATGAGACGCCCAGGCAGCGCATGGAAGCGCTGCGCGCAGCACCTGAGCAGGCCTTGCAGTCTGTTATCGCGAGCGCTCCCCGTCTTGCTGTCCAGACTGTCAGTGCCATGGACCCGCAAAGCCGGGAGGCACTCACGCGGAAGATCACCGAACTGGCCCGGTAGGCCTGCCATCAGCCGGAGCCGTTGACGTCAGCAGCATCATCTGGCCCGTGCCTCCCATGCCGGTGGGCTGATACGCCGTCTTGATTTGATCGCGACAACGGAGCAGACACAGCCTTGTCGTCATCCTGCACACGAAGCATGGCGCTCAAAAGTGGGTACCGGCCTTGTGCAGAAGCCACGCTCTGAATCATGAAGATCCAAGGAACATGCACGAGACCATGAGCAGCACGCTGGATGACATCATTGCCGATTTTGACCTGATCGAGGATTGGGACGAGCGCTACCGCTTCCTGATCGAACTTGGCCGTGATCTTGCTCCACTTCCCGATGCAGCCCGCACAGATGTCAACAAGGTCAGGGGCTGCGCCAGCCAGGTCTGGATCGCCACCACGCCGATGCCTGATGGCACGCTGGCCTTTCTTGGTGACAGCGATGCGCACATCGTCAAGGGTCTGGTGCGCCTGACACTCGCCATCTATTCCGGATTGCGGCCAGCGGACATCCTGGCCACAGATGCAGGGTCTGTGTTTGAACGCCTTGGCCTGTCCCAGCACCTGACACCGCAACGCTCGAATGGTGTCCGGTCGATGGTCGAGCGCATCAGGATCGATGCGCGGCATGCGGCGGAAGCATCACAGACAGCGGCGCATTGACCTTCCGGTCGTCAGCCATCCTTGCGCAACAGCCAGGTTTGCATGTCGGCGCGGTCCTGACCGGCATGCCAGCTTGTGAGATCGGCACGGGATGTGCCCGTTGCCTCGGTCTGGATGCCGTAATGGGCGGCCAGCAGCGACAGTGCCATCTTCAAAACCAGCTTGCCTGATCGCGCAGGCCAGGAGCGCCGGTTTTCAGCTTCCTGAAGCGGTGCCAGAAACCCGCAGACATCCAGCACGAAATTGCCCATGTCAGGCCCCAGCGCCCTGTAAGCCGCGCGCACGCGCTGCCGGGCTGCGATCACGACATCTGATGCAAGCGCAGGATCACGCGGGGTCGCGCGCCCTGTCGACGCCTCAAGCCTGCTCCAGTTGGTCGTGACATTCGGGAGCATCGCGGCCTGGGTCACATCGCGCCTGAAACGTTCGCCCGCCAGAAAGCAGCGCTCATCCAGCAGCGGGTTTCCGTCCGGCCCTTTGCGCCTGTAGAGCCACATCAGCGGGCTTTCCGCATCATTCAGGCGCGGTGCCTGTGGCCTGCTGCGGCTCGGCTCGCTTTCAGCATCCGGCCTGCATGAAGCAGGCTCGCACAGGACAAAACGGCTGCTTCCCGCCCGCCGCATCAAGCCAGCCTCGATGGCATGATCAACCAAGGCACGGCGCGCACGGCCTGCGCCAAGCGATCCCCCCTGCTGCTGGCGCACGAGGATCACGAAGTCAGCATCGATCGGATCGCGCCGGGCTGACAGATTGCCAGCCCGCATGCGCCCGAGAAGGCCCAGCATCGGCGCGATGTGTGCAGATCGTTCCGCGATGACCTGACCACGATGCTCTGCCTCATTCTCCCCATGCGAGACAGCCTGTGGATGGGGCAACGCAGATGACAAGGCCGAATGAGCCATCGGTTGACTTGAGACAGGAAAATTGTCACGTTTCATCACTGGTTTCCTTTTTATAGGTTTTTATTCCTATATCAGGAACGGCATGTTTGCAACCGCGACAAAAGCGCGCCTGTTCAAACAGGGATGTGCAAAAGGCTTCTGAGGCCGGATCAGTCCAGGAGCATGGTCTTAAGGAACATGGTCATGCCGGTGCCTTTGCTGTCCGTGGCCTGAAATAGGCCAGTGCTGCGGTTCTGCAACCCGAAACATTGGCCGCCAGCAGCACCGCCCCGTAGATCAGGGCACCTCCCAGGATTTGCAGCCCGAGTGTGAGGACGGCTGGCTGGCCATGCCGCAGGGGCCAAAGGGCAAGGCTCATGGCCGCCAAAGCGAGCGCAATGGCTGCCATATCCTTGGCCGAAGGTATGATGGGCGCGGCGCGCAAGGCTCCTGCCGCAATGATCAGGGCGGCACCGACGAATGCAAGCGACATCGCACCGGCAATCGTCGCAGGGCCAATGTTCGGCACAAGGCCAGTGTTCGGCACAAGGCCAAGCGTGATCGTGCCGATGAAGATGCCATTGATGCCAACGGCGACGAGCGCGGACAGCGTTGAGACGGTGGTCTTGCGGCTGACCAGGAACACCGGGTTGAACCCGACCTGCATGATCGGCATGGCGACCAGCCCCGGCATCAGCAGCCAGACATAAGAGCTGAAATGCCCGTGATAGGCCGCTGGAACCACCAGGCTTTCAAAGGCCGGCATCACCAGCAGCAGCCCCGCGCCAACCGGCAAGATGACGGCGATGACGATGACCAGATTGCGCCTGATGCGGGCGTGGGCTGCCCCCTCGCCATCCCTGTCGAGGGCGCGCACGGCCAGTGGCAACAACATGATCTCAAGTGTTGCGCCAAGCGTTCCCATCAGCTTGACGCCGATATCGGATGCCAGTGCGAAGTAACCTGCTTCCGCAAGTCCATGTTGCGACGCCATCACGGAGCGGTTGAGCAGGGGAATGGTCGACAACAGCACATTCGTCGCCACCAACGGGAAGGCATAACTTGCGAAGATCCTGATCTGCGCGGTGTCCAGCGCCTTCAGGTCCAGGGCGGCATCGGCCAGTGCCCGGCGCACCACGATCAGCGCGGCAAGGGAACTGATGGCCGAACCCAGCAGCACGAGGGCGGGATCCTCTGTCCACCACGCACCGCCCACCATCAGCAGCAGGGCCAGCATGTTCTTGACCAGCACCATGCGGACATAGGTGGCATCTTCTTCCCGCGCCCGCGCAACGGCCTGCTGATAGTCGAACAGCCCGCCCACCACGCCTGCCGCGACAGCGGCGGCTGCGATGGCTGTCGGGATCTTGAGATCGACCCCCATCAGCAAGGCCACGAGCAGCGGTACGAGCAGTGCCAGCGTGCACAGCGCCGCGAGGGCGTCCAGCGTTGCCCTGATGGCAGGCTCACTCTGGCGCTTGCTCTTTGAATAAAAGCGGATCGTCGAGAGCTTCAGCCAGTCGATCGCAAAGGCGTTGACGAGCACAAGCAGCGCCGCGCCAAGCGCATAAAGCCCAAACTGCGCCGGGCCCAAAAATTTGGCGATCAGCAGGCCCAGGATGAAGTTGAGCGCTGAATTGATCGCAAATGTGGCTGCCAGCAGCATGGGGCTCCGGATCGATGAGTTCGGTTCAGCGCATGAACACGCGCATGCACGCGCAAATGATTCGTTTCAGACGCGCAGTTTTGCCCGCCGATGGTTAGCGATCCGTGATGGCCCGGCGCTGCGGTCTGGGGCTGGACGCCTTTGCGTGCCATGATTTTGACAAGCGCCATGATCAGAACCTGTTGTCACAAATTTCAGTGCTGCAACGCCATGGATGCTGCCTTTGTGCGAGGTCCATGGTATCGGGCATGAAGGATGGATGGTGATCCGCTCTAGCGCGGTGTCTTGCCGGGTTCATGTCATGGAGAGGCAATTGATGCGTGGTCTTGCGCTGTTGTCAGGTGTTGTGGTTGTGGCTGGTATTGTCGGCACAAATTCGTCGTTTGCGGAAGATGTGCCGCGTTTCGACATTGCGGTGTTCTGCCAGGCCAATGCTCAGGCACGGGGCGGCCTTGCGCCATGTCGCCGCAGTGAAGAGGTCAAGCGTACCACGCTCACCCGCCGCTGGGAGGATTTCCCCAAGCAGCGCAAGCATTTCTGCGTCCAGTCCGTCAGCTTCAAGCCGCGTGACCAGCGCTCATATGTGATCCTTGCGGAATGTCTGGAAGACCAGATCAGCAGTTGAGGTGCGTGAGGCAGGTCTTCTGAAATGAGGCAGGTCTTGTGAAATGAGGCAGGTCTTATGGTTGGACCCGTCAGAACTTGCTGAATTTGCCGTGAGCGATGACAGGTCCGCGCGGCACGGTGCCAATGTTGCCCACTGTGACCTCAAGGGTGATCACCAGCCCGGCGGTGGCATTGGCAGATTTCGCCAGCGTTGCGCCCAGATCGATGGCAACCGGGTTGTCAGGGTCAAGCAGACCGACCCCGATGGGCTCGCCGCTGTCATCGGGCACCAGCCACAGGTAGGGCACACCGGCGGCGCTTGGCGTCGTTGCCGCCGGCACCAGGACCAGGCGGCTGCGCTCGGGATCATAGGTTGCGACATAGACAGGTGGGCCATCCCGCGGCAGCAAGGATGACACCAGAAGGATACGTTCGCTCGCTGCAGGGCTGTTGCGAAGACCGGCAACAGGGGGCTGGTCCGGCGCAGCAGGAACCGGCACACGCAAAAGCGCGAACATGATGGCCGCCGCCGTGGTGGCAAATCCGGCAGCGCTGAGGCCGCGCCAGAAACCAAGGCTCCCGCCCAGCTGCGAAAGCCAGCCAGCGCGCGCAGTCCGGACCGGATCGGGGGCAGGCTGCGCGCTGATTGCCATCTGGATGGCAGACCAGGCCGCAGGGGGTGGCGCCATGTCAGGCGCTTCCAGAGCAAGGCCGCCGAGCCGGTGCTGCCATTTCAGCACGTCGCCAGACAGCATGGGATCTCGCGCACAGGCGGCCTTTGCATCCGCATCGCTGATCAGGCCAAGCGCGATTTCACCGGCAAGCTCCCTGCGCTCGGCTTCGTCCGGTGTGGTCTTGGTCCCTGTCATCGCATCACCTGTCCAGACAGGTGCGCAGCTTCATCAGCCCGCGCCTGATCCGGCTCTTCATCGTTGACAATGGCACACCCTCTCGGCGTGCCAGTTCGTCATAGGTCAGTCCCTCAAAGAAAGCGGCACGAATGGCACGCTGCTGGTCTTGATCGATAAGCGCAAGGCAGCCCATCAGTCGAGTGCCATCCTGTGTGGCAATCAGTCTCTCGATGACCGGCACGCTCTCGTCCGCCAGCTCGACATCATCGATGCTGTCAGTCGCGAAGTTGCGAGATCGCTCGCTCCGAAGTCGGTCGATCGCCTTGTTGCGGGCAATCGAAGCCAGCCAGGTGATCGGCGATCCGAAGGCCGGGTTGAAACTGCCAGCCTTCCGCCAGACATTCACATAAACATCCTGCAGCACCTCTTCCGCGATGGCCGTATCGCCCATGATCCTGTGGATCACGCCATTGATCTTGGCACTTGTCAGCCCGTAGAGCCGCTCAAGGGCATGGGGGTCATGTGCCGCCACACCGCGCAGCAGCTCGACCAGGACAGCACGTCCCGCATCTGCAAGCTCCGCCTGTGCACGCTTTGGCCCTGATTGAAGCTGTGAACTCATGCGCCGCGTGTCGTGCCCGTCCTGTGAGAATGTCATGCCCGCAATGGCGTACGCCGCTGCGGGCATGACAGTTCAGGTTCAGTGAGTGCGCGTTCCCGGTATCAGCACGCGGTTGATGACATGGATGACGCCGTTGCTGGCCGCAATGTCAGCCTTGATGACGCGGGCACGATCAACCGTGACGCGGCCATTGCGTCTGAGGACGCGCACGCTGGCGCCGGGGCTGAGCGTTGCGACGAGAGTGGGCTTGCTCGGCACATCCGCCGCTGCCACGCGCGAGCCGATGACATGGTAGGTCAGGACAGTGCGCAACTGTTCCCGGTTCTCTGGCTTGAGCAGATTTTCGACAGTGCCTGCCGGCAACCGCTTGAAGGCGGCGTCGGTCGGGGCGAACACTGTCAGCGGGCCGGGACCGCTGAGGGCATCGACAAGGCCTGCGGCTGTTGCTGCGGCCAGCAAGGTCTTGAACTGGCCTGCGGCAGCTGCGGTGGCGACGATGTTCTGGCTCTGGGCACTGGCCGGCGCTGCGCTGAAGGCGAGCATGCTGGCGGCTGCTGCCATGATGTAGCGACGGGTGAAAAGGCCACGGGCGAAAAGGCGATAGGTCTGGGTCATGTGACGTCCTCTGCTGTCAGGGTTGGCAACAGAGTTACGGACTTGTCTGGCGAAAGATGCAGGGTGATGTGCGCGCATTGCAGGAAGGCTAGGGCTTCACCCCGGCCTGGATCAGTCTTATCAGGGCTCCATGACGAAGATCGCAGCCCAGCCCGCCGTGCCGTCCCTCGCGCTCCGCCCGGTGCGGGACGAGGATGGCGTGGCCGTTGCCGGTCTCATCGCGGCCTGCTTTGCAGAATACGACGGCTGCCTGTTCTCGTGGGACGAGTTTCCCGAACTGAAGGCTCCTGCCGCGTGGGCCACCACCCGCGGAACCCGCTTCTGGATCGCGACGGGGCTGGACGGAGAGTTGGCAGGCTGCATCTGCGCCACGCCCGAGGCGGGCAGTATGGTGGAGTTGCACAAATTCTATGTGGCCTCGCATCTGCGCGGCTCTGGGTTGGCCGACATGCTTCTAGGCAGCGTGTTCGATCTGGCCCGCGAAACCGGCGCATCCGCGATATTTCTCTGGACCGATACGCGATTCACCCGCGCGCACGGCTTTTACGAAAAGCATGGTTTCGTGCGCCAGGCGGGTTCGCGCCTGCTGCATGACCTCTCAGACACGACAGAGTTTCACTACCGGCGTGAACTCCCGTGAGCCTGAAAGCCCGCGCGCTTGCCTTGCCGCCCGTCTTGCTGGCCGCCATCGGCATCCTTCTGCTCACAGGTATGGATGCGGTCATCAAGGGCCAGATGCAGGCTCATGGCGTATCGGTGGCGGTATTTTGCCGGTTCGTCACCGGCGGCATCATCTCGCTGCTGGTTCTGGCGTGGCTGAAGCCGCCAGCCCCGACGCGTGAAGAGGTCCGGGCCAACGTGATCCGGGTGCCACTCGTGGTGCTCACGGCAGGGTCATTCTTTCTGGCAGTGAGCCTTCTGCCGCTTGCCGAGGCCATCAGCCTGTCATTCCTCGCTCCCTGTTTCATTGCCGTTCTGGGCGTGGTCTGGCTCAGGGAAAAGCTGGATCGTTCAATTCTGACAGCCCTGGCTTTCGGGTTTGCCGGCATGGCCATCATGCTTTGGCCAAAGCTGGCGGAAGGCTTGAGCGGCTCGGTGCTCGGGGTCGGGGCAGCGCTGTTCTCGGCCTTTGCCTATGCCGTGAACATCATCCTGCTGCGCCAGCTTGCCGTGAAGCAGCACCCCGCCACCATCGTTGCCTTCCAGAATTTTGGCCCGGCGCTGTTGATGTTGCCCATCGCGGCCTGGCTCTGGACATGGCCGACCCTTGCAGATTGGTTCATGTTTGCAGTGGCTGGCATGCTGGCGGTCGGCGGGCACCTGCTGCTGACCTATGCCTTCTCGAAGGCAAATGCCTCCAAGATCGCGCCCACCGAATACACCTCGTTGGTTTGGGCGGCGCTGATCGGGTTTTTCGTGTTCGCCGAAGTGCCGACGTTTTACACGTTTGCAGGTGCGGCGCTGATCATCGTCGGCTCATTGGCGTTGACGCGCAGATAAGTTCCGCTTTCACGGTTAACCAAATCATGCGGGCCATCATCTGATTGCCTTGCAATCCTTGACTCAAGGAGCGTGCGCGCCTATCTCCGGCTCACTCGCTGGCACTCAACTGATGAGACTGCTAACGACCGGGGCCGCACCGGCCCGCTCACTGTGTTCAATTGAGCAAGGGAAACATATCCATGAAGTTCCGTCCGCTGCATGACCGCGTGGTTGTCCGTCGCCTCGAAGGCGAAGAGAAGACCAAGGGTGGCATCATCATTCCAGAAACCGCCAAGGAAAAGCCCCAGGAGGGCGAAGTGATCGCAGTGGGCTCCGGCGCACGCGATGACAATGGCAAGATCGTTGCGCTCGACGTCAAGAAGGGTGATCGCATCCTTTTCGGCAAGTGGAGCGGCACCGAAGTCAAG
>JANMIB010000303.1:0-16281 GCA_031375605.1 Allobosea sp.
CTGTCACCCGTGATGGCGAGGCCATCGACATCAAGCTCAACGCGGGCCTTCTGGTGGATTTGCCGCATCTGGAGGAAACCGGCGCTGCCGGCATCGGGCTGTTCCGCACGGAACTTCAGTTCATGGTGGCATCGCGCATGCCGACCACGGCCGAACAGCAGCAGCTCTACAAGGCCGCGCTCGACACGGTGGGCGACAAGCCGGTGACATTCCGCACGCTCGACATCGGCGGGGACAAGATTCTGCCCTACATGCGCCGCGTGGAAGAAGAGAACCCGGCGCTCGGCTGGCGCGCCATCCGCATCGGGCTTGACCGGCCCGGCCTGCTGCGTTCCCAGTTGCGGGCCCTGCTCAGGGCAGGCGCGGGGCGCGATCTCAAGATCATGTTCCCCATGGTGGCCACGGTCGACGAGTTCGTCCGTGCCAGGACCATCGTGCAGCGCGAACTGGCCCATATCGACCGCCATGACCGGGACCGGCCCACCAGCCTGGCGCTGGGGGTGATGGTGGAGGTGCCATCACTCCTGTTCGAGATCGACGAGATCGCGCGCGAGGCTGACTTCCTCTCCGTTGGGTCCAATGACCTGATGCAGTTCCTGTTCGCGGCAGACCGGGAAAACCGCTTTGTCGCTGACCGTTTCGATCCGCTTTCCGCGGGAGCCTTGCGCGCGCTGAAGTGCATCGCGGATGCGGGCCTCAGGGCCAATTGCCCGGTCACGGTGTGCGGCGAGATGGGCGGCAGGCCGATCGAGACCATGGCGCTGATCGCGCTGGGTTTCCGTTCGTTTTCGATGACGGCATCATCGGTCGGGCCGGTGAAGGCCATGACGCTGAAGCTGAATGCAGCTGCGGCGGCGACCTACCTTGGCAGGTTGCTCACAGATGTGAGCGGCGTTGCAACCTTGCGGGGCGCGCTCAAGGCTTTCGCGCATGAAAACGACGTGCCGCTGTAGCAGGCTGTCGTGCTTCGCCAGCCAGGCACTGCTCTGCCAACCACGTGCAGCATCCCTTGTCCGAGACCGTCCATCATGTCCTACAATCTTCCGCAGCATCGGCTCGATGCCATCCTCGCGCGCTACCAGATCGCGCAGGACACGCTGGGGTCAAATCCGCCCTCCGATGTGCTTGTGGCCCTGTCCAAGGAAATGGCCGAGCTGGAGCCGGTGGTTCAGGCCATCAACGACGGGCGCCATGCCGAAGCTGCGATCCGCGATGCGCAAGCCATTATCGACGATCCCTCCACAGACGTCGATTTCCGGCAGCTGGCTGGTGATGAAATCCGGGCCCTCACCGAGCAGCTTGAAAAGCATGAGCGCGCCATGCTCCTCGCCTTGCTGCCAAAAGACGCGGCTGATGCGCGGGGAGCCATCCTAGAAGTGCGCGCCGGCACGGGCGGGGATGAGGCGGCGCTGTTCGCGGGTGATCTGTTTCGCATGTATGCGCGCTTTGCCCAGGAGAAGCGCTGGACGGTCGATGTCCTGTCGCAGAGCGACGGGGCCATGGGCGGCTACAAGGAAATCATCGCCGAGATTTCCGGGCAAGGTGTCTATGGCCGCCTGCGCTATGAATCGGGGGTTCACCGGGTCCAGCGGGTGCCGGACACTGAAAGCCAGGGCCGCATCCACACCTCCGCCGCCACCGTTGCCATGTTGCCGCTGGCGGAGGATGTTGATGTGGTGATCAATGACGGCGACTTGCGCATCGACACCTTGCGATCTGGCGGCGCGGGTGGCCAGCATGTCAACAAGACCGAATCAGCCGTGCGCATCACCCACGTTCCGACCAACACGGTCGTGCTGGTGCAGGACGAGCGCTCACAGCACAAGAACAAGGCGCGCGCCATGGTGCTCCTGAAAGCCAAGCTGTTCGACGCCGAGCGCCTTCGTACCGATCACGAGCGCTCTGCCGACCGGCGCTCACAGGTGGGCACGGGTGATCGCTCCGAACGCATCCGGACCTACAATTTCCCGCAAGGCAGGGTCACGGATCACCGCATCGGCCTGACGCTCTACAAGCTCGACGAAATGATGCAGGGCCTCGTGCTGGACGAGATGCTGGATGCCCTGAGTGCGGCGCGGCAGGCGGAACTGCTGGTCGAACAACAGGATATGTGAGGATACGCATGCAAGGCGGCTCCATGCGGGATGTGATGCGGAAGGCGTGCGCCATGCTGGCGGCACAGGGCATCGACGAGCCTGAAGCCAACGTCAAGGCTCTGATGATGCAGGCAACAGGCCTCAGCCCGGTGCAGATGATCACAGGTGGTGCCGGCATGCTGAGTCTGGACCAGCAAGCCCTGTTCGATGCCATGATGCTGCGCCGTCTTGGCGGGGAGCCTGTCGGGCGTATTATGGGCCAGCGTGACTTCTGGGGCATGTCGTTCATGCTGTCGCCGGGGACGCTGGAACCCAGGCCGGACAGCGAGACAATCGTCGAGGAGGCGCTTGCCCTCGCCCAACGGCAACCTCGCCCCGTTCGCGACATCCTCGATCTGGGCACCGGCACCGGCTGCCTGTTGATCGCGTTGCTGAGCGAGTTACCGCTGGCGCGGGGTGTCGGGGTCGATCTGAGTGCCGACGCTGCCAAAACCGCGCGCAGCAACGCTGCCCGCAACGATGTGGCGGAGCGCTGCGAGATCGTTCAGGGATCCTGGGGCGAGGGACTTGAACGGCGTTTTGACCTGATTGTCTCTAATCCGCCCTATATCGCGACAGCCGAGATCAGCAGCTTGCAGCACGAGGTGCGTGAACATGATCCGGCATTGGCGCTTGATGGCGGGCCGGACGGGCTGGAGCCGTACCGGGTGATCATTCCGGATCTTACACGGCTGCTTGAGCCTGGCGGGGTCGCGGTTCTGGAAATCGGCGCAGGTCAGGAGGAGGCGATTCGGGTGCTGGCTGGCCAGCACGGATTTGGCGGCATCTCGACCCGCCGCGACCTTGGCGGCCATGTCCGTGCCATCGGATTGTGGCGCTGATCTTCTGGCGCTGATCAGGCTTTGCACATGATTCGAGAGCATGTTGCGCAGCGCGATTGTTTTTGCTTGGCGCAACCAGACAAAAAAGCTATGACGTCCATGCGCAAGTCGTGCTGTTGACAGCACGGTGTGTCTGACCGAACCCGTCGTGTGGGGGGCGGGCCTCCGGGCAGGGCAGACAAGCGCCATAACACAACATCGCCAACTTGGTTCAAGCTGTTTGGATCATGAGGCATGAGAGACCCCGAAATGGTCTCCACTGGAAGCAACCTGTGATGTCTTCAGTTCGCGTGACCGCTGTTTTTGTACACCCAGTCCAGCGCTTGATGACCCCGAATGGCGCGGCAGCCCGCCACGGGGACCACATGTTGTCGCACAAGAACCCGGCTGCCGACGTCAGTTAAGAGATGTCTTCCATGAGACCAGGCCAGAACAGGCGCATGCGCGGCCGCAGCCGTAACAGTGGCGGCGGCAGCAACAACAACAGCAATAGCAACAACGGCAACAAGACGCCCAACCCGCTGACGAGGTCGTTCGAATCGAACGGGCCTGACGTCAAGGTGCGCGGCAATGCCCAGACGATTGCCGAAAAATACATGCAGCTTGCACGCGATGCCCATTCCAGCGGTGATCCTGTTGCGGCTGAAAGCTATTACCAGCATGCCGAACATTATGTGCGCATCGTTCTCACAGCCCATGACGCGCTGAGGGCCCAGTTTGGCGAAAACTATCGTCCGCAACGCCCGTTCGGGATTGGCGACGACAATGACGACGAAGACGATGACGGGGACGACACGGTCGATCCGGCAGCGGCACCGCAGCCAGGTCAGCGCACGGAGGGTGAACAGCCCGACACGGGCGAAGACGGCGAGGATGGCGACCGCCGCCCCGACCAGGATCGCGGTCAAGACCGTGGTCAGGATCGCGGCCAGGACCGCAATCAACCCCGGCGCTTTGATCGCAACGACCGCAACAGGCCGGACCGCAACGACCAGCGGTTCGACCGCCCGCAAGCTGATCGCTACCAGAACGATCGTCCAAGAGATGATCGTCCAAGAGACGACAGGCCGCGCGATGATCGCCCAAGGGATGATCGCCCCTATCGCGACAGGAACGACCGTGGCCCTGAGCGGAGCCAGGACAGGGGCCAGGATCGCGGCGAACGCCGTTTTGACCGACCCGAGGCTGCGCCAGAACAACAAGACCGCGCACCGGAACGCGAGCGTTCGCAGGACAGGGCACCGGAACGCGAGCGTTCGCAGGACAGGGCACCAGAACGCGAGCGTTCGCAGGACAGGGACCGTGCCCCGCGCCGCCCCGACCGCAATCGTGATGACCGGGCACGTGATGACCGGGCACGCGATGACCGGCCGCGTGAAGACAGGTCTGGCAGGGCTGATCCGGAGATCGTCGGCGATGCAGCCGCGCTGCCAGCATTCCTGACCGCGCCCGTTCGGACCGTGGTTGCCGCCGAACCCGTAGCGAAGGTTCAGCCACCTGTGGTTGCTGCTGCTGCCGATGTGGCAAGCGAAGCCCCGGCCCCACGCAAGCGCGGTCGTCCGCCAAAGAAGCGCGACGAGGTGATCACCGAGCCGGCTGCCGAGTGACCGGCATGCTGCCTTGCGCCTTTCCATGACACCGAACCGGGGCCGCAAGATCACAACAAGTCGAGCATTGCTTTTGCACAGAACCGGCGTCCAGTTTTGTGCGCAATGCTCGAGGCCCCGTTTTCATGTGTCACAGTCCCAGGTTGCGCGAGGGCTGCAGTGCACTGCCATCGCGGGTCAGATGATGGCCTTCTGACAGCGTGCCGCCTTCGATGATCTCGGCATAGACCCCGCAGTCGATATGCCCGAAGGCGCTCATCAATGTCTTGACGACGGGTAGGTCCCGCTGGCCTGTCACAGGGTCCACAGCCGTGGCCGCGCAGCGGTCAATGCGCTTGGTGATCCTGAGCTTCAGACCTGATGGGGCTGTCAGCACCTGATCGACAAGCTCGAATTCCTCCCAGGGTTTCAACCCTTCGAGCAGGATGTTGCCACGAAATCGCACCGGATCGACCGGCGCGCCCAGGCGGCTTTCCAGATCTGCGAGACTGGCCATGTTGATCAGTGACACAAAGCCGCTGCGCGAATCGGTGAAGCGAAATCCGTCCGGAGCATCGATCAGCCTCAAGGGACCGCGCTGGCTTTCAGCGGGCATAAAACCCTTGAGGAATGTGACAATGGCAGCCCGTCCTTCAGTGGTTGCCAGATCGCCGCTGGCCACCTCCCGGCCTTCGCTTTCGATGGTCAGCATGCCGGTTTCATCGTGATAGCGGGTGGAGAGCCGGGCGATCTCATTATTCTTCATCAGCATCAGGAACTTGATCTTGGACTGGTGCACGGGGTTGGCCGGATCGAAACCGGACGGGCCGTTCTCGATGGCGAACATCCGGTCTGCGGGAAAATATCCGCCCGGCTCAAGCATGACGCGCTGAAGCTGCTCGGGAGAAAACCCCTTCAGCGGGTAGCGGTGCAGAGCGGCAATGCGCATGGTATCGTCCCGTCCATAACTGTGCGCGGTCTGGAAATACCGCTCAGAACTGCTGGCCCCGCATGATCGGTAGATCATCTGGACCGGATGTGAAGACCTGTTCAGCCAAGACCAACAAGGCCGCCCTGCTGATCATGGCTTCAAGGCGTCGCGCCGCGGCTGGCCTGAGAATGGGAATCGGGGCGCATGCGCTGTTTCAGCATGAGGTTCCAGCCGAGGGCACAGCAGAACACGAGCGACTGCACAACGACGATGGTCGGGCCGGTCGCCGAATCGAGGTGAAAACTGGCGATCGTGCCAACCACGCAAGAACCTGTGGCAGCCATGACGGCCCAGATCATCATGCGCTCGAAACGGCGGGACAGAAGGAAGCCGATGGCACCGGGCGCGATCAGCATCGCAATGACAAGGATGATGCCAACAGCCTTCAGCGAGGCAACAATGGTCAGCGCGAGCAGTGCCAGAAGACCATAGTGCAGAACACCGACAGGCAGGCCGATGGCGCGTGCATGGGCTGGATCAAAGCAGAACAGCAGAAGGTCGCGCCGTCTGGCCAGCACGATGAGAATGACCGGCACGGCGATCAGGGCCGTTTCGGCCACATCACTCCATCTGACACCGAGCATGTTGCCAAACAGGATATGGTTGAGGTGCTGGTCGGTCTCGATCTTGACGAACATCACCAGACCCAGCGCAAACATGCCTGAAAAGACGATGGCCATGACGGCGTCTTCCTTCACGCGGCTGTTCTCGCGCAGGTAGCCCGTGGCCAGCGCGCAGCCGAGGCCGGCCGCGAATGCGCCGATCACCAGAGGGATCGCAAGGACATGGGCGATCACGATGCCGGGCAGCACGGCATGGGAGACTGCATCGCCCATCAAGGACCAGCCCTTGAGCACAAGAAAACAGGACAGCAGGGCGCAGACCGTGCCGACCAGCATCGCGACGACCAGACCGCGCCGCATGAAATCATAGGCCAGTGGATCGATGATCCAGGACAGCATTGCGTTCATGTCGGCGTCTGCCCTAGAGGTCGTCCTGCTGCTGCGCGGCGGGTCGCAAGCCGCCCATACTTGGGCGCGAACACGAACGCGCCAAGGAACAGGACAGTCTGCAGCACCACGATCAGTCCGCCGGTTGCTCCGTCCACGAAGTAGCTGGCATAGGCTCCGAGCGCACTGCACGCGCTGCCGATCATGACCGCGATGCCGATCATCCGGCCAAAACTGTCGGTCAGCAGATAGGCCGTTGCCCCCGGTGTGACCACCATGGCAATCACCAGGATGGCACCCACCGTCTGCAGCGCCGCAACCGTGCAGGCTGACAGAAGCGCGAAAAACAGGATGCGCAGCCACCACGGGTTCAGCCCGACGCTGCGGGCATGGCTTTCGTCAAAGAAGGCCAGCAGGAGATCCTTCCATTTGAGGCCAAGCACGACGAGCGAAATAACGCCGATGATGATGACCTGAAGGACATCTTCATCCGAGATTGCCAGGATGTTGCCGAATATGACGGATTGCAGGTTTACGGATGTCGGATACATCGAGACGAGAAACAGGCCTGCAGCAAAAAAGCTCGTGAAGATCAGGCCAATGACGGCGTCCTCGCGCAGCATTGTGATGCTGCGCACCATGACGATGGCAAGCGCTGCGAGAATCCCCGAGACAAAAGCCCCGACCGCATAGGGCAAGCCTGCGAGGTAGGCGACCGCGACGCCTGGCACAACCGCATGGGACAGCGCATCGCCCATCAGGGACCAGCCCTTGAGGATCAGGTAGCATGACAGGAAGGCGCAGACCCCGCCCACCAGCGCGCTGACGAAGATCGCCCTTGTCATGTAGCCATAGGAGAAAGGTTCCAGCATGAGATCAATCATGGCTTGGCAGGATCCTTGTCCGTGTCCTTGCAAAGATCCTCGTCGGTCTCCTTGTTCTTGCCCTCGCGTTCAGGCGGTATCATCTTCTCCTTGGCCCGCTCGCCATAGAGAACGAGAGGGCGTTCATCATCGGTGAGCACGGTGACGGAGCGTCCGTCCGCATCATCGTGAAGTTCAGAGCCGCCAAGGCGCACATGCCTGAGAACGCCGCCAAAGGCTTTCGAGAGGTTGGCCTCGGTGAAAACCTGTTCGGTCGGGCCATAAGCCAGCACCGTCTTGTCAAAAAGCACCACCTGATCGCAGAACTCCGGCACGCTGCCCAGATTGTGCGTGGACACGAACATCAGGCATCCTTGCGCGCGCATCTCGCGCAGCAGGTCGATGATCGCGCCCTCGGTTTTCACATCAACGCCCGTGAATGGTTCATCCAGCAGAATCACGGAAGCGCCTTGCGCCAGTGCCCGTGCCAGAAAAACCCGTTTGCGCTGCCCGCCACTGAGTTCGCCGATCTGGCGCCTGCGGAAGTCCGCCATGCCCACACGGTGCAGCGCTTCATCGACCGCAGCGCGATCAGCCTTTGCCGGGATGCGCAGCATGCCCATGTGGCCATACCGGCCCATCATCACGACATCATCGACCAGAACCGGAAATGTCCAGTCGACGTCTTCACTCTGGGGCACATAGGCAACGATGCCGGATTTCAGCGCCCGCGCCACCGGCATGCCCGCGATCAGCACCGAGCCTGTGTCAGGAGACACAAACCCCATGAGCGCCTTGAACAGCGTCGATTTGCCCGAGCCATTGACGCCCACAAGTGCGCAGATCGAGGCAGAAGCCAGCTCGAAGCTGGCGTTCCGGATGGCCGTGACCCCATTGCTGTAGGTGACGGAGATGTTGGCCACGGCAATCGATGCAGGTGGATGACCAGCGGTGCGCATCCCCTTCGGCGCTGTCAATGCGGTGGCATGATCGTTCACTGGCCAAAACCTGTGGCAATCGTATCGACGGTAACCTCCAGCAGCTTGAGATAGGTCGGCACGGCACCGCGCGCATCACTGAGGGAATCCACATACAGCACGCCGCCGTACTTTGCCTTTGTTTCGCGCGACACCTGGATGGCCGCTTTGTCGGAAATGGTGCTTTCGCTGAAAACAACCGGGATCTGGTTCTTGCGCACCAGATCAATCAGCTTGCGCACCTGCTGCGGCGTGCCCTGCTGATCCGCGTTGATCGGCCAGAGATAGGCTTCACGCCACCCCAAGTCGCGCGTCAGGTAGCTGAAAGCGCCTTCGCTGCTGACAAGCCAGCGCTTTGCCTCGGGAACTTTTGCCAGACGCTCGCGCAGCGGCGCGTCCATTGCCGTGATCCGGGCTGCATAGGCCGCCGCATTCCGCCCATAGACATCGGCGTTGGCGGGATCGGCTTTTGCCAACGCTTTCCTGATGTTCTCGACATAGATCAGGGCGTTGGCTGTCGACATCCAGGCATGGGGATTTGGCTTGCCCTCATAAGGGCCTTCCTTGATGCCCATGGGCACGATGCCCTCGGTCAGAACAGCGCTCGGCACGTTCTTGACGTTCTCGAAGAACTTCTCGAACCAGAGTTCAAGGTTCATGCCATTCCAGAGCACCAGATCAGCCGACTGGGCCTTGACCACGTCCAGCGGGGTCGGCTGGTAATCGTGGATCTCAGCCCCCGGCTTTGTCACGGATTCGACGATGGCCACATCTCCGGCAACATTCTGCGCCATGTCCTGAAGGATCGTGAATGTCGTGATGACACGCAGCGGCTTGCCGGGCTGCCGTGCGGGTTGCGCCAGAGATGAAGTGCCCATGGCTGACATGACAATTGCCATGGCCGCAGCGATGCCTACCAAACCCAGCAACCGGCGCCGCGAGTCATTGTCTGGGGCCATAGGCGTGATCACTTTCATGTCGGATTGGCTTGCATGGCCGATTGGAGATGGCCTGCCTTGGCCGGACCTCCTCACATCATGATGTCTCAGGCTAATGCAACCCACTTGCATCTGTCAATGCTCTTGCGACCTATCTGCAACAAGAGATTATTGCATATGCGTCGCAGCAAGGGTAAATTGCGATGATGACGCAGTTTGAGAACCGGATCAGGGCTTTTGAGGCCGAGTTGCGCGCCGCCGGCCTGCGTATGACGCAGCAGCGCCGCCTCATCTTGCGCGTGCTGGCCGAAGCCAGTGATCATCCCGACGCCAAGGTCATCTTCCACCGGACCTTTGCGCAAGATCCGACGTTGTCGTTGTCAACGGTGTACCGCACCATGAAGCTGCTCGAGGAGCGGGGCGCGATTGAACGCCACGCATTCAATGATGGCGTGTCGCGCTACGAGCATGCCGACCAGCAGCATCACGACCACCTGATCGATGTGGATACGGGCCAGGTCATCGAGTTCAGCTCCGAGGAGATCGAGCGGTTGCAGACCCGGATCGCGGCGGAACTCGGCTATGATCTGGTCAGGCACAGGCTCGAGCTTTATGGTCGCAAGAGCGCCCCCAAAAACTGAACCTGCCTGTATCGATCTTCAGCGTGCGTGCATCCTGTCAAGCCGTACAAGACGCCCAAGGGCAACCAGGCACAGCACCGTCACGCCGATCAGGATGGCGGACACGGCATGAACGGTGGGTTCGAGGCTGAAACTGGCTTCGGCATAGATGCGGACGGGAAGCGTGGTCAGCCGTGCCGTGGTGAGGAAGCTGGTGACCGTCACCTCTCCGAACGAGAGCAGGAAGCTCATGATGCCCGCTGCCACCAGTCCCGGTGCCAGCGAGGGCAGGATGATGAGCACGAAACGTCTGACCGCACTTGCGCCAAGGCTGGCGGCGGCGTTCTCCTGCACCTGATCAAGCTGTTCGACGGAGGCATGCAGCAAGGCAATGCTGAACGGCAGGACCAGCACGACATGCACGGCCATCAGCCCGAAGAATGGCGGCAGCGCCGTGTAGGTTTGCAGCAGCCTGAGCATGCCGACACCGATGGCCACATGGGGCAGTGACAGGGGCAGCGTCCAGAAAGCAGCCAGCACACCCAGACCGCGGAACTTGCACCGTGAGAGGGCAAAGGCTGCCGGCAGCGCCAAGGCAATGGCGACCAGCGAGGTGGCTGCGGCAAGCTGGACCGAAACCCAGAATGAATTTGCATAGGCTCCGCCAAACAGGACACGCTCGTACCATTTGAAGGTGAAGGCCCTGAAGCCCGCCACCGTGGCCTGCGGAACATCATTGAAACTCTGCACGCAGACCAGCGCCAGCGGCAACAGCAGCAGGGACAGGGCAGCGGCAAGCAGGATTTTGCCAAGCGGCGGGGCCAGCAGTTCGAGCGTTTTCATCAGCCAATCCGGCAGGACAAAGGCCTGTCGCGGTGTCCCCGACAACCATGGTGTCAGCCGCCGGGCGATGATGAAAATCAGGACTGCGAAGATGATGCCGGCTGCTGTCATCAGCAAGGCCAGTGCCGATGCAAGCGGTGCGTTGAGGTTCTGCAGCGCCTCCTGCCAGACCAGCATGCCTGTGGTCCAGACCTTCTTGCCGCCCAGAAGTGTTGCCGAGACATAGGCTGTCGACGACATCAGAAACACGATCACGATGCCGGCCCTGAGACCGGGCAGGGACAGCGGCAGGTCCACCAGAAAGGTGCGCGCGGTGCGTGACGCACCAAGGCTGGTCGCGGCCTCATGCACTTTTGGCGGGATGCCTTGCAACACGTCATACAGGGCCAGCACCAGAAACGGCATGAAGACCTGCGCCAGCGCCAGCGCCACGGCACCATGGGTGTAGAGCATGCCGCGAAACGGCGCGATGCCGAACAGGCCCAGCGCCTGATTGACCAGCCCGTCAGGAGCCAGCAACAGCACCATGCCAAGCGAGCGCACCACCACGTTGGTCAGCAGCGGAATGAGGATGACGGCGAAGGCCAAAGGCCGCCATTTGACGGGCAGACGCGCCAGCCAGAGCGCCAGCGGATAGCCCAGCAGCACCGTCAGCACTGTCACACCGATGCCGAGCAGCAAGGTTTCGGCAAAGACCCTGAGATAGAAGCCGTCGGTCAGGACAGCGCGAAACTGCGCCGCGCTGGAAGGCTGGATCAGATCGCCGAACGGATCGGCATATTCATGCAGCGACAGGAGCACCACCACGCCAAGCGGTGCGGCAAAGGCAAGCGCCAGCCAGATCGTGGCTGGCGCTGTGAGGGCAGGCCCAGTCCACCTGACAGAAGACTGGCTCAACCTGCGATCTCGCGGTTGAAGCGGGCTGACCATTGTGGCTGGCTGCGGATGACGTGATCCCAGTCGAAATCGACCAGCTTTTCGACATCGGCACCCAGCACGAGTTTGGGTCTCAGATCCTCGGGCATGACCAGGTTCTTGACGGTGGGCGAGTAGTAGATCTCCTTGGCATAGGCGAGCATGCAGGCCTCACCAAGGTGAAGATTGATCCACTCCTCCGCCAGTTTCTGGTTCTTTGTGCCGGCGGTGATGCAGGCAACGTTCATGGCAATGGCCTGCCCTTCCACGGGGTTGGCGATCTCGATGTTGGGGTTGCGCGTCTCGGCATATTTCCGTGTGAAGCTGCCGAATTCGATGGAAAGATCAGCAACGCCCTGGTCGAACATGCCGTAAAGCTGGTCTTGGCTGCCTTGTATCGCGGCAAAGGGCTTGAGTTCGCGCACCTTGCTGAAGCCGATGTCGATGTTCTTCTCGTCGCCGCCCCAGGCTTTTGCGGCCATGATCATGCCGGCGGCGCCCTGTGTTCCGGGATAGACGGGCCAGGCGATGCGGCCCTTCCATTCCGGATTCCAGATGTCCTTCCACGAGGTCACGGGCTTTGAGGCCTTGCGCTTGTCATAAACAATCGTGATCGGGTTGAAGGCGACCCCATAGCCGCCGATCTTCGCGGCGTCATAAAGGTTGGCGAAGTTGGGCACGGCGGCGGTGGGGGCCTGCGTCACGCCATCCTTCACAGCTTGGCGGCTCTCGAAGATGTTGAGATACAGCACATCGAAACTGGGGCGTCCACGCTCCGAATAGGCCCTTGCGCGGCGTTCGGGCGTGCCGCCCAGCACATAGGAAACCTTGCAGCCATACTTGGCAACAAGAGGCTTTTCGCAATGCTCCCTGACCAGTCGCTCCTGTGCGCCGCCCCAGACACCGACAATGAGTTCATCGCCGGGCTTGGGCTGGGCAATGGCTGTGGAGACGAAGTGACAAGGTGCAACCGCACCGGCACCAAGCACGAGTTTTCCGAACGTTCTTCTGGACACAGTCATGGCAGAATTCCTTCTCATGCGAGGGTTGAACAGGTGCAGGTCTTGAACAGGTGCAGGTCTTGAACAGGCGGGGGTCTTGAACAGGCGGGGATCTTGAACAGGCGGGGGTCTTGATCAGGTGAAAATCTTGATCATGCAGGGGCAATGAAGCTGAAGCCGCCTGGCAGCACATTGATCTGGCATGTGCTGCCAACGGGCGGCGGGGGCGTTTCGGAGGGGCTGAGCACGCGCACGAGGCCAGATGGCGTCCGGACATCGACTTCGAACACATCGCCCAGATAGGCGGCATTGGCCAGGACACCGCTGAGGGACAGTGGACCGGCCTGAATGTCAGACAAGCGCAGGCGTGCGCCTCTCAGCACGATGGCTGAGGCATTGGCGGGCGCGCCCGTGCAGAAAAGGCCTGGTGCCGTGAAACCGTCTGGCCCGGTGCGGCCTTCGATCAGGGTGCGGGCGCCGAGGAAGGCCGCGGTGAAGGCATGGTGCGGCTGGTCACACAGGGCCAGCGGGGTGCCGACCTCCACGAGCTTGCCATGGTTCATCACGCAGACGCGGTCGGACATGGCCAGTGCCTCCTCCTGGTCATGGGTGACAAACAGGGTGGTGATGGACAGGCGCTGCTGCAACTGCCGGATTTCGCTGCGCATCTCGGCCCGCAGGTGGGCATCGAGATTGGACAGCGGCTCATCCAGAAGCAGCACGTTTGGCTCGATCACCAGCGCCCGCGCCAAGGCCACGCGCTGCTGCTGCCCGCCGGACAATTGCGACGGATAGCGCTCTGCCAGCTTGGCCAGCGCCACCATGTCCAGTGCCGCCCGCGCCCGCTCGAGCCGCTCGGCCTTGCCAAGGCCGCGCATCCGGAGGCCAAACGCGACATTGTCCAGCACGGTCAGATGCGGAAAAAGCGCATAGGACTGGAACACGACGCCCATGTTGCGCTTGTGGGCCGGAAGCCGGGTGATGTCCTGTCCTGCCACGAGCACGCGCCCGCTGCTCGGGCTGACAAAGCCGGCGACCATGCGCAACGTGGTGGTCTTTCCGCAGCCCGAAGGACCAAGCAAAGCCACCAGTTCGCCGCGGCCGACCTCAAGCTGCATCTGGTCCACGGCCAGAGCGGAGCCGTATTTCGCCGCCAGCGCATCCAGCACGAGATGGGGCGAGGAAGACATGTCAGTCATGGCTGTAGATGGTCCTGTCTGTCATGTTGGCAAGCGGGTAGGCAACGACGTCCGCGCACAGCGCCACCAGCGCTGTTGCCGCGCGCTCGGCCAGGATGGCCCCGCGCCTTGCATCGGCCGATGCCGCATTACCCGAGGCACCCGAGGGCTCCAGGTCTTGCGCCTGCCAGCCGAAACCGACCGCACCTTCTGCGCTCAGGAAGCCGCCAGCTTTTTCCAGTGCAACGGTGAGGGGCTGAAAGTTGGCCGCCTCGGCCATGTCAACAAGCTCGGGGTGCAGATGCAGCATGACGCTGGTTTCGACTTCGCCCGCGTGGATGCCGTGCCTCAGTTCGGTGGCGCTGAAAAGATCATCGCACTGCGTGACCTTGAACCATGTGGCGTTGACGACGAACATCTTGTGGCGAACGCGCAATTCGCGGCAGACAATGTCGATGACCTGCGGCTGCCCGCCATGGGAATTGAAAATGATGAGCTTGCGGCAGCCCGTCCGCCAGACGCTTTCCCCGATCTCGATCCAGAGCCTTGCCAGCGTCTCGTATGACAATGTCAGCGTGCCAGGATAGGCGATGTGCTCGTTGGATTTGCCCACCGGCATCATCGGCAGGACCAGAACCGGCATGTCGGGTTCCATCAGTTCCACAGCCCGCGCCACGATGCCTGCGTTGATGGCTGCGTCGACCGAGACCGGAAGATGCGGGCCATGCTGCTCGACAGCACCAACCGGCAGCACGGCAACCATGCCCACCATGTCGAACCCGGCAAAATCCCTTGCCGAGTGATCCCACCACCAATGCGATCTCAGAACAGGGGTCGTGGAACTCATTGGGCGGGTTTCTTTGCTCGTCCAGTCAGCACATTATGACCGGGACAACAGAGTGTCCCTATGGGCAAAGCTCCACAAGCCTGCTTTTGCACCCCTGCACGCTTTGCACTCATTTCATCAGTCTCGTCTGCATGGTGCCAAGATCAACCCGGTGTCATGGCAGCAGCATGCATTTACCGGGCCATGAACAGGGCGAGGAACAGGGCGAGTTCCCGATCATGTTGTTCTGGCGACATAGGCCAAGCCGGGGATTTCGCCTGCTGGCAATTTCCTGCTTCCGTGGCATGAAAAGTGTAAGGTCACATTTTTGGAAGGTGGGCTCATGCTGATCAGATATGGCTACGAAATCACGGTGACATGTGCGCAGCCGACTGAGATGGTCTGCCTGCTCGATGTTCATTCAGGGCGTGACGGCGATATTCGCCAAGTGGCGCAGGTGCAGACCGTGCCCGAGGTGCCGACCAAGACCTACCGCGACCTGTTTGGCAACATCTGCCGCCGCTACACCGCGCCCGCTGGTGACAGCACCATCCGCAGCGACGGCGTGATCGAGGACAGTGGCGAGCCTGATCCCTTCGTGCCGGAGGCGGAGGAAATCCCCGTCGGTGCGCTCCCAGATGACACATTGCTCTATCTGATGGGCAGCCGCTATTGCCAGACCGACCAGCTCAGCCAGATCGCCTGGGACCGTTTCGGGCAGGTCACCCCCGGCTGGGGCCGGGTGCAGGCCATTTGCGATTTCGTCAACAAACAGATCAGCTTCGACTACATGGGTGCATCATCCACGCGCGGTGCGCTTGAAGTGTATCATGGGCGCATCGGCGTCTGCCGCGATTTCGCGCACCTTGCCATCACATTGTGCCGCTGCATGAACATTCCTGCCCGCTACGTGAACGGGCATCTGGGCGACATCGGCGTGCCTGTGGTCAACCCTATGGATTTCAGCGCTTGGATCGAGGTCTATCTTGGTGGGCCCGGTGGTGGCAAATGGCACACGTTCGACCCGCGCAACAACATCCGCCGCATCGGCCGCATCGTGGTGGCCCGAGGGCGCGATGCCGCCGACATCCCGCTGATGAACTCCTTCGGCCCGCATGTGCTGAAGGGTTTTGACGTGTGGACCTATGATCTGGCGAATGTTCCGGCGAGCGCCGTCAACTTGCCAGTTTTGGGATGAGGCGAGGCTTAACCTCCTGCGCATTTCCGGGGCCATGCAGCGTCAGCGGAATGGAACCCGGAATCCAGCACTCATGTTCGCCGAAGGCGTCCGGCCTAAATCCGAAAAAGCATAGACGCCTCCGGCGACGCCCTATGCTGGATTCCGGGTTCCATCCGCGGACAAGCCGCTCCCGGCCCCGGAAACGCGCGGGAGCATTTGCGCATCAATACCGGTCGGACCGATCACGGTAGTGCGTATTGCTGGCCCCTCTTGCTATGCCTGTCAGCACAGCGTGATCAGGTGCGGGAACGAGCAAGACCCCTGTGCCTTTCGGAATAAAGACAAAGCGCTGCCCTGCATCCCAGCGCTGTCTGAGGCGGACGGCTTTGGGGATGGAAATCTGGAATTTGGCGGAGAGGGTTGTGGTGTCTGACAT
>JANMIB010000133.1:0-2604 GCA_031375605.1 Allobosea sp.
TCAAGGCGGCGCGCAAGCTCCTCGCGGAGCGAGGAAAGGTCGGCAAGGGCACTGTCCGGGTCGCGTTCATGCGGGTTACGTTCATGCGGGTTTCCTGCATCCTCCAGCGCGCGGTCGATGTCGATCGCGGCGGCGTCCATCTCGATCAGCTCCTTGATGGTGCGGGCCAGCGTCGCCAGCGATTTGGCGTGCGCCTCACTCGCGGCTTCACCTGGTGCCAGGCCCTTCAGCCGTGCCTCGTGTGCCCTGATCTGCATGTCCGCCGCCGTCCAGAGCCGCTTGACCAGCACAACACGGCTGGCACGCGGCATCCCCGCCTCAGCCGCCTTTTCATCGTCGTGTTTCATGCCGTAACCCCATCTCAACGCCGAAAGCCGCCAGCGCTGTTGCGGTGGCGGCTTTCAGTCACACTTCGTGAACGTGCGGTGTTGATAGCTGATCAGCGCGACGCTGTCAAGAATATATTCCTATAAACAACCTGAATATATAGAGCGCCGTGCGCGCACCGGCATCAGGTCTGCGCCTGCTCCATCCATTTGGAGGTCGCGGTGGGCACATAGGCGGCGATCTTGTCGAGCAATGCGCCGGGCCGGTCATCCCTCAGCGCCATGTGGCGGTGCTGCTCGCGCACGAAGCCCTCCGCCGTGGCCTTGTCGAGGAAATGCAGCAGCTCGCCGTAAAACCCGTCGACATCGTAAAAGCCGAGCGGCTTGTGGTGGATGCCCAGCTGCGCCCAGGTCCAGATCTCGAAGATCTCCTCATAGGTGCCGATGCCGCCCGGCATCGCGATGAAGGCATCGGCCAGTTCCGCCATGCGGGCCTTGCGCTCATGCATGGAAGCGACCACGTCCTTGTGGGTCAGCCCCTTGTGGCCCACCTCTTTGGCCTCCAGCGAGGCTGGAATGACGCCGTGCACAGCGCCGCCAGCGTCCAGCGCCGCGTCCGCGATCACGCCCATCAGCCCGACGCTGCCACCGCCATAAACCAGCGTGTAGCCCCGGTGCGCGATCTCCCGGCCCATGGCGCGGGCACCGTCCGCATACGAAGCTTTTGCACCAATGCTGGAGCCGCAGAATACACAGATGGATTTGATCATGGCTTCAGTCCTTCAGCGCATCCAGAATCCGCGCCCAGGAGCGGGCACCCTTCTGGAAAGATGACAGATCATACTTCTCGTTGGGCGAATGCACACGGTCATCATCAAGGCCGAAGCCGACCATAAGCGTATCCATGCCGAGCGTGCGCTTGAAATCACCCACCACCGGGATCGAGCCGCCAGAGCCGATGATGGCGGCTAAGGTGCCCCATTCATCGGTCAGCGCCTGCTTCGCCTTGATCAGCGCCGGCATGTCCCATGGCAGCGAAATCGAGCGGCTGCCCTTGTAACGGATGAACTCGGCCTTGCAGTCCGCGGGGATGGCAGCGCGCACCTGCGCCTCGAACGCCTCCATGATCGCCTGCGGGTTCTGCTCGCCGACGAGCCGGAACGAGACCTTGGCGCATGCTTGCGAGGCGATCACCGTCTTGGTGCCCTCGCCCTGATAGCCGCCCCAGATGCCGTTGACATCGCATGTGGGCCGCGACTGAATCATCTCGATCAGCAGGCGGCCTTTCTCGCCAACAGGGATGCCGAGGCCGACCTGGCCCAGAAAATCGGCGGGCGTCAGGCCAAGGCTCTCCCATTCGGCCTTGATGGCAGGGGGCAGTTCTTTCACGCCGTCGTAAAAGCCCGGCAATGTGACCTTGCCAGTGTCGTCATGCAGCCCGGCCAGCACCTTGCTCAGCACATGGATCGGGTTGGCGGCAGCCCCTCCGAACAGGCCCGAATGAAGGTCGCGGTCAGCGGCGATGATCTTCACCTCCATATAGACCAGCCCGCGCAGGGCGGCGGTGATCGCGGGCGTGCCGCGGTCCCACATGCCGGTGTCGCAGACCAGGGCCACGTCGGCCTTGAGTTCCGCCGCATGGGCCTCGATGAATGGTGGCAGGTTGGGCGAACCTGATTCCTCCTCGCCCTCGATCAAGATGGTGACGCCCACCGGCAGATCACCCGTCTCCGCCAGAAACGCCCGGCAGGCCTCGATGAAGGTCATCACCTGGCCTTTGTCATCGGCAGCCCCACGCCCCGTGATGACGTGGCGGCCCGGCTCGAGTTCGGCAAGGCGAGGCTCGAAGGGCGGCGCGTCCCACAAGTTCAGCGGATCAACCGGCTGCACGTCATAGTGGCCATAAAACAGCACATGCGGCGCGCCTGGCTTTGGCCGGTGCCCCAGCACGATCGGGTGGCCCTTGGTCGGCCTTGACGACACGTCGAAGCCCAGCCCCTTCAGGTCGTTCACCAGCCAATCAGCCGCGCGGGCGCAATCGGCTTTCCACGCACTGTCTGTCGAGATCGAGGGGATACGCACCCACTCGAACAGGCGCTGGATGGCACCGTCACGGTCAGCATCGAGGCGGAGGAGGACGGCAGGCAAGGACGACATCGGCATCACCACGGCATGATTCAGGTGGCAACACTGTGACAGGGAGCGGGGTGTGGGGAAATGGGGAAGTTTGGATTTGCCGGAAAGCGCCCCAACCCTGATCATCCCCGCGTGGCGGGCA